>RSAS01000775.1 GCA_003934145.1 Candidatus Viridilinea halotolerans
AAGGCCTCCTGCGCCCTGGCGGCTTAGTCGGATTCTTTATCTGAAGAACTATAGTATAGCACAAGTAGGCTATTGCCCCAAACCCGGATGCCACCACCAGTACATCGTGGGAATACCGCTACGATCTGCGAAGAGCGTTGGGAAGCGTGCAACCAACACCGGGAGGGCTGCCCGTAGCCGTGCGTCCGCCGCGTCAAGCTGCGCCTGCTGCTCAGGGGTTAATGCCTCACCACGCAGCAGCGCATTGGTAATCTCTTCGCGGTTGACAAAGGCATTAACTACCTCGTCTTCCTCTTCGTAGTTGGTGATGTACTCCGTAGCTTCGGCATTGATAACGATGTAATCATCGAGTGTTACCACGGCTGGTAATCTCCACAATGCTTAGGTGACGATCAAGCCACTCTGCGATATCTTTTGAGGGATGGAGCGCAGCACCTCTAGGCAATCGCCGTGGTACAGGGTGTAGGGGTTAGGCTGAGACATGTGCGGCAAAATGCGTTGCTACCTCAGCGGCGCAATGCACATTCTCAGGCTCGAACTGAATGCCGTTATCACCGGGGTAAGATTGGCGGTGATCATACTCGCCCTGCCAGATTGCGAGGGGAATGCTATCTTCATCGGGGAAGGCGACGCAGGTGCGTTCGTCGCCCGGTCGGTAGTGACGACAATAGGTACAAATAGGGCTACTTCGCAGGACAGCAAACTCTGCATCAAGGACAATCACTATTTCATTCGGATCGCCTTTGTCTTTCACTCAATCGCCCCTTCTGGCAGAGATGCAGACCAATCACGCACGGCTTGATGAATATCCTCCAGCCAGTGCCCCATCTCGTGGATGGTTGTACCAGAAAACAAGTGTTTGCGTGCAAACGAGTTAGGCACTGAGAAGTTGTGCGATGATCGGACGATTTGCATCAACTACCCGAGTCAGTTCTGCATAGCGTGTGCGCTGCCGCTCTGTGATAGAGTTTGCTGCAATTCGATCAGCAAGGACCTTAAGCTGATCTTCTTGGATGGGCCACTCCTTAGTAAACTCTAGTTGCTCAAGGATCGACCACGCATCAATTGCTGCCGCAACGTCTGGAAGTCGCCCCCACTGATACAACAACTCGTCAAGTTGCTGATCAATGCGTTGCAGTTCTGTCACGGTATCCATAGTGCGTCCTCTGGAGTGGTATAGCCCATCGAAATGAAGCAGGTCACTCATCACGTACCTCCTGCTGATAGTTCAATGTTGCTTGGTGTCGAAGACGCAACCTAGCGTCAGTATAGCGCATCACACGATCAAGGTACCAGCGAGCAGCCGCTTGTCGCGTTGAAAACTGCTCTCGTCGCTTTTTTGTTTCCTTATCTCCCAGGCGCCGCCGCATGAACACTAAGAATCTCGCGGCCTTTCCCCCCTCTCCCACAACGTGGGAGAGGGGCCGGGGGTGAGGGCCATCCAGGGTAAGCCAAGAGTGTAACGTAAGAAGCCTCTTTCTGAAACCTTGTCGTCAACACAAAAGCGAGAGACAGTGCCTGCCTCTCGTAAACAAAAACGCTATTTAGGTGGCGGGCAGGGAGGGATTCGAACCCTCGACAGCGTTGCCGCTGTACGGCATTTCCAGTGCCGCGCACTAGACCAGACTATGCGACCTGCCCTCAGTGGCCCGATTGTACCATGAGGCCGCAGGTGGCGCAACTTAGCTACCTGTGCTACAATGTCTGCGTAAGCCACGACGGGAACCGATGGCGGGCGCTCTGCGTACCGTAGGTTCCGGTTTGTGGTGTTTTTTGTTGCGCCTCTTCGGGAAAGGGTGTGCGCGGGAACTTGGTTCCCTCGCGCACCCTCAAGGTAACAAAAGGAAAACCAATGGACAAGACCGCGCTCCTGCACACCACGGTTGAACATCTCGACATCAAGGTCGTCAATGTCGTGCCGCTGATCGACATGATGGAGCGCACCGCGTTCCAAGCGCGTAACCTCGCCCGTGCCGCCCGCATCGCCGACGCGATGGTCGCCGATCCGCAAGCTACCGTGATCTTGACCCTCGCAGGCAGTTTGGTCTCGGCGGGGCAGAAGGCGATCATTCTCGATCTCTTGCGCTGCAACGCAATTGATGCCATTGTCTCGACCGGCGCTAATATCGTTGACCAGGATTTCTTTGAGGCGCTCGGCTTTCGCCATTACCAGGGTACGCCCTTCGTTGACGACAATACGCTGCGTGAACAGATGATTGACCGCATCTACGACACCTACATTGATGAAGAAGAATTGCGCATCTGCGATGAGACTATTCGCGTAATTGCCGATACGCTGCCGCCCGGGGCCTATTCCAGCCGTGAGTTCGTGCGCACGATGGGGGGCTACCTGGAGCAGCACCACCCCGAGGCCGAAAGCATCGTCTTGGAGTGCTACCGCCGTGATGTCCCCATCTTTGTCCCCGCCTTCTCCGACTGCTCGGCGGGCTTTGGCCTTGTTGCCCACCAAGTCGCTCGCCCTGATGGTCACATCAGCATCGATAGCGTCAAGGACTTCCGTGAGCTAACGGCGATCAAGGTCTGGGCCGGCACCACCGGGCTGCTCATGCTCGGCGGCGGCGTGCCGAAGAACTTCGTGCAGGACATCGTTGTTTCTGCTGAATTCTTGGGCTATGACGTAGCCATGCACCAGTACGCTGTGCAGCTCACAGTTGCCGACGAGCGCGACGGAGCGCTCTCCGGCTCGACGCTCAAGGAGGCCAACTCCTGGGGCAAAGTGAGCCTCGCGCAGGAGCAGATGGTCTTTGGCGAAGCCACCGTCACCCTGCCGCTTTTGGCGGGCTACATCTACCACAAGGGCAGTTGGCGCGAGCGCATGCCCCGCGCCTGGGGCCGCGATCTCGCCGAGGGCCGCCCGTTGACCGTGGCAGCGGAAGATCTGGTGGCCTGCTAGATTGCCTCATGTCTATTGAAAACGGCACTGCCGTAAAATGACGTTCCCCCTCTCCCGCAAGCGGGAGAGGGGGACAGGGGGTGAGGGCCAACCGACACACATTTCTGCCAAAGACTCTACTTATCGCGCTTGGCATCCCCCAGCGCGGCCTGCGCCGCCGCGAGGCGCGCAATCGGCACGCGGAAGGGCGAACAGCTCACGTAGTTCAACCCGACTTGGTGGCAGAAGATCACCGAGGCGGGATCGCCGCCGTGCTCGCCACAGATGCCGACCTTCAGGTTCGCACGGGTGCTGCGCCCGCGCTCGACGCCAATGCGTACCAACTGGCCGACGCCACGCTGATCAAGCGTCTGGAAGGGGTCATCCGCCAGAATCTTGCGTTCGACGTAGAGCGGCAGGAAGCGCCCCGAGTCGTCACGCGAGAGGCCCAGCGCCGTCTGGGTCAGGTCGTTGGTACCGAAGCTGAAGAACTCAGCCACCTCGGCGATCTCATCGGCGGTGAGCGCTGCCCGCGGCAACTCGATCATCGTGCCCACCATGTAGGCCACTTCGATGCCCGCCTCGGCAAAGGCATCGCGCGCCGCTTGGCGCACAATCTCTTCCTGCGGCTTGAGTTCGGTGACGTGGCCCACCAACGGGATCATCACCTCGGGCTGGACATCAATGCCCTCCTGCTTCACCTTCACCGCCGCCTTGAAGATAGCGCGCGCCTGCATCTCGGTAATCTCAGGAAAGATGATGCCCAAGCGACAGCCGCGGAAACCAAGCATTGGGTTGGACTCGTGCAGGCTCTCGATCTTCGACTTGACCTTCTTGAAGTCCACGCCGAGCTTCTTAGCCAGCAACTCCATCTCGTGATCCTCGTGGGGCAGGAACTCGTGCAGCGGCGGATCGAGCGTGCGGATCGTCACCGGCAGGCCATTCATGGCCCGGAAGAGGCCCTCGAAGTCGGCCTGCTGCAACGGCTCGATCTTGGCCAGGGCTGCACGCCGCTCTTCGGGCGTATCGGCGATAATCATCTCGCGCACGGCATCGATGCGGTCGCCTTCGAAGAACATATGCTCGGTACGACAGAGCCCGATGCCCTCGGCGCCGAAGCTACGCGCCATCTCGGCATCGTGGGGTACGTCGGCATTGGCGCGTACACCCATCGTGCGAAACTCATCGGCCCAACTCATCAACTCGCCAAAATCTGCGGAGAGCTCCGGCTGAACCGTCGCCATCTGGCCCGCAAAGACCTCGCCGGTGCTGCCGTCCAGCGTCACCCAATCGCCCTTGGCGATGATCGTGCCATTCACTACCACCTGCTGCTCGGCGTAGTTGACGCGCAGATCGCCCGCACCTGCTACACAGGGCTTGCCCATCCCACGCGCCACCACGGCAGCGTGGCTGGTCATGCCGCCGCGCGCCGTCAGGATGGCCTGGGCCGCCACCATGCCGTGAAAGTCTTCGGGGGCCGTCTCTACCCGGATGAGAATCACCTGCTCGCCGGTAGTGGCAAGTTGTTCCGCCTCGTCGGGATCAAAGACTGCCTTGCCGCTGGCGGCACCAGGCGACGCGGGCAGACCCGTCGTGAGCACACTGGCCGTCTTGCGCGCTTCGGGGTCAATCATGGGGTGCAGAAGCTGATCAAGGGCGTGCGGGTCAACCCGCAGCACGGCAGTCGCCTTATCGATCACCCCTTCGTTGGCAAGATCCACGGCGATCTTCACCGCCGCAGCGGCGGTGCGCTTACCGGAGCGCGTCTGGAGCATCCAGAGCTTGCCGCGCTCAATGGTAAACTCCACGTCTTGGACATCCTGGTAGTGGCTTTCGAGCTGCTTGGCGATGCCGTGGAACTGCTGGTAGACCTCGGGCATCGTCGCTTCGAGGCGGCTAATCGGCTGGGGCGTGCGCACACCAGCGACCACATCCTCACCCTGGGCATTGACGAGATACTCGCCAAAAATGGCAGCGTCGCCCGTCGCCGGATTGCGCGTAAAGGCCACACCCGTCGCCGAATCGTCGCCCATGTTGCCAAAGACCATCGCCTGCACATTGACGCCGGTGCCAAGGCTATCGGCAATCTTATTGATGCGCCGATAATCGCGGGCGCGTCGTCCATTCCACGAACGAAAGACCGCCGCAATCGCCTCGCGCAACTGCTCCTGCGGATCCTCGGGGAATTCCACCCCGGCCTCAGTCTTAATAATCTGCTTAAAGGTTTCGGCGATCTGGACTAATTCATCAGTCGAGAGATCGGTATCCTGGCGTTGCCCGTGGCCTTTAGCTTCATCAAGCACATGCTCAAAGCGTTCGCCCTCGACGCCGAGTACAATCTTACCAAAGAGTTGGACGAAGCGGCGATAGGCATCGGCGGCGAAGCGAGGATTATCGGTAAGCTTTGCTAGCCCCTCACGGGTTGCGGCATTCAACCCCAGGTTGAGCACCGTATCCATCATGCCGGGCATCGAAAACTTCGCACCCGAACGCACCGATACGAGCAGCGGGTTGGCGGGATCGCCAAACTTCTTCCCCGTTTGCGCCTCAATATCCTTCAGCGCCTCCAACGCCTGTTCCCACAAACCTTCGGGAAACTTCCCACCGATCTCGTAATACGCGTTACAAGCCTCGGTCGTGATGGTGAAGCCTGGCGGCACAGGCACTCCCGTGCGCGTCATCTCGGCCACACCAGCGCCCTTGCCACCAAGCAGGTCGCGCATCGTCGCATCCCCTTCAGTGAAGAGGTAGACCCACTTCTTTCCCATGTAAGGCCTCCTAGCTCCTTTGGCGTACAAAAAATCTCACTAGCACTATACTCGCCTGATTCGTAAATGTCAAAAGGGAGAATGCGTACATAGGGTATACTGCTCCTGTGGTGAGGGTCTACCCCCATACGTTCTATGAAGAGCATAACCGCCGACACAAGCGATCAGGCGCAACAGCGCTACATCGCAAATATTCGCGCTATGTCGCCGACAGATCGGCTGACCGCAGCCGTCGATCTGAGCCAACGGGCCTTGGCGCAGGCGCTATGGGTGATTCGCCAGCGCCATCCGCAGGTGGATGCCCATGAAGCGCGTCTCGTCTTGCTTGGCCGTTTGTATGGTCAAGAGGCTGCGGATCGGGTGCGTCTATGGGCTACGCCAGGAACAGAAAGCACCATGCAAGGCAATCTCTACGATGCGCTCAATCCTGTGATCGATGTACTGGAACGGCTCGATGTGGGTCACTATATTGGCGGGTCGGTGGCCAGTATTACCTATGGCGTGCCCCGCTCGACGATGGATGTGGACATCGCATTGCAGTTGACACGCCGTGATATTGGGGCGTTTGTGGCAAGCCTTACGGCGCACTACTACATTGATGGGGAGTCGGTTCGTGAAGCGGTGAGTAACCAGAGTTCCTTCAACCTTATTCCGCTTCGTGGCGCAGTGAAGCTTGATCTCTTTGTGCCAGAGCGCTCGCCCTTTATGCAGTCGGTCTTTGAGCGAGTGCGCTATGTACCGCTTGCACCCGATGCCTCTCGCCCCTATTGTCTGCCGTCGGCAGAAGATATTATCCTGCTGAAGTTGCGTTGGTATGCACTTGGCAATAGGACATCGAGTACCCAACGTGGCGATGTGATTGGGGTGCTACAAACCCAAGCCGAGTTGCTTGATCTTGCCTACCTGCGCCGTTGGGCCGCATTCCTCAAACTGAGCGATCTGTTGGCCCAGATGTGCGCCGATGCGGGCTTGGCTGTCTGATAAAAGACTGATACCAAGATTTGACTCTTCTCCGTTTTTGTGCGACAATGACCCCCGTTGTGAGTTCAACACCTACGCGTTTCTATTGTACGCGTGTACGTCGGGCAGGCGGTCGTCGTTGGTAACATGCAGATACAGACACGATTTCGGCACTGCCGCTAGGACTTCTGGCTCGTTACGAGCTGGGAGATTTTTATTGTTGTGACAATTTCGCTTCAGCGCCCAGTCTACCCCTTCACTGCCATTGTCGGCCAAGAACGGCTCAAGCGCGCCCTGATCCTCAACGCGATCAATTCGCGGATCGGGGGTGTGCTCATCCGCGGCGAGAAGGGTACCGCCAAGTCAACCGCTGTACGCGGCTTGGCCCGCCTGCTGCCATTTATCGAAGTGGTTGAGGGTTGCGCCTATTCGTGCCAACCCGACCGCCCCGCCGGGCTGTGTGTCAATTGCCAGGGGCGCAGTTTGGAGGCGGGCGTATTGCCTACCTTACAACGGGCTACGCGCCTCGTTGAGTTGCCCGTTTCTGCCTCCGAAGATCGCGTCGTCGGATCGCTTGATCTGGAACATGCGATTACGGAAGGCCAGCGCCGTTTTGAACCGGGCTTGCTCGCTCAGGTCAATCGTGGGTTGCTCTATGTTGATGAGGTCAACCTGCTTGACGATCATCTCGTTGACCTGCTGCTTGATGCAGCCGCAATGGGGGTTAATACGGTTGAACGCGAAGGGGTGAGTATTTCGCATCCGGCGCGTTTCATCTTGGTGGGCACGATGAACCCAGAAGAGGGTGAATTGCGTCCGCAGTTGCTCGACCGCTTTGGCCTTGCGGTAGAGGTGGCGGGTCTGCTTGATGTGCCTTCGCGTGTCGCGGTGATCGAGCGGCGGATGGGGTATGAGGCCGATGCGCAGGGCTTTATGGCCCAGTGGCACCATGCCGAAGAAGAATTGGCTGCCCGGATTGCGGCTGCCCGTGAACTCTTGCCCATTGTGGCGATGGATGGCTCTGACATGGCGGCGGTGGCGAGCCTCTGTATCGAGTTGGGGGTGGATGGCCATCGGGCCGACCTGACGATCCTCGAGACGGCGCGTACCCACGCCGCGTGGAGCGGGCGCACCCGTTTAGGCGTAGAAGACATTCGCATCGCGGCTGAGCTGGCGCTGCCCCACCGCATGCGCCGTCAGCCCTTCGCCGATATTCGCCTTGATGAGCAGCGCGTTGCGGCCATTCTGGAGCGCAATGGCAAAGCGGCTGAAAGCCCAGCCAGTGGCGATGAGCTAAAAAAAAAGGCTAGTTTGAGTACCCCCACCGAGAGTGGTGAAGGGGGCGACGAACAGGGGGGCGGTGGCCAAGTGAACCCCCTGGGCAGTGCGGGCAGCAGCGAAAGTAGCACCCCGCCCAGTCAAAACCAGACGGGGGGCAAGCAGTTTGAGGCTGATCAGATGTTTCGTGCGCGTCGTCTTGAAGCGCAGAGCGACCGCCAACAGCGCCGTTCGCCCGGCAAGCGCACGCGGACGCGCACGACACGCAAGCAGGGCCGCTACATCCGTAGCCGTCGCGCCGAGCGTATCACCGATTTGGCGCTTGATGCAACCCTGCGCGAAGCCGCTATCTATCAGCGTAAACGCCGCGATGAATTGATCCATACGATTGCGCTACCCCATCGCCGACGGCCCAAGGTACTCATCCAGCGGGCCGACATGCGCCAAAAAGTGCGTGTGCGGCGCACGCGCAATGCCGTCTGTTTCGTGGTTGATGCCAGTTGGAGCATGGCCGCCGAAGAGCGCATGCAAGCGACCAAAGCCGCTGTGCTTTCGTTGTTGCGCGATGCCTACCAGCGTCGTGACCGCGTCGGCCTCGTCAGTTTTCAACGCGACTACGCCCGCGTCTTGTTGCCCCTAACCAATAGTGTTGAACTGGCTCAAAAGCGCCTCCAGAACATGCCCACCGGCGGCAAGACACCTCTAGCCCGTGGGATGCTCACCGCCTTCGAGTTGCTCGAGAAGGCTCGTCGTCAAGACGAAGAGGTGCTTCCCTTGATGGTACTGCTCACTGATGGGCAGGCCAACGTTGCGCTTAGCCAACTGCCCCCCCAACAAGAGGCGTACCAGATCGCCGATCTGATTGCTGCCCGTGCGATCCGCGCTATTGTGATTGATACTGAACATCCCAGCTTCGAGCGCGGCCTGTCGCGGCGGTTAGCAGAGCATTTACGGGGGTCTTATTATCGGCTTGAAGATCTGAACGACGATGGCCTCGTGCAGGCGGTTCGTCGTCAGATGCAGCAGTAGGGGCTAACCACGCGCCCTGCCCGAGCATAGAGTGTCGTTTTGTCAATATACGCAGGAGGGAAGCAGGAGATGACCGACCAGGTACGTAGGGATGAAACCGCCGAAGGCGAGCTGCTGGATACGCTACTCGACGCAGCGGCGACGCCGGCGGAGCAGGCCGCGGAAGCCTCGTCGCAGCCGACGGCGGAGGCTGAGCCCGTAGGCCAGCCTACGCCTGAGCCGGAGGCCGCCGAGCCGGAAGAGGCTGCGGTCGCCGCCGAGCCGGAGGCTGTCGTGGCTGCAGGGGCTGAGGCTGCAGGGGCTGAGGCTGCAGGGGCTGAGGCGAGTTTTGCGCCGGTGGCTGAGACTGAAGGCGTTGAGGCTAAAGAGGCTGGGGCGAGTTTTACGCCGGTAGCTGAGGAGCAGCCGAGTCGTCCGCGTAAGATGAAGGATCTGCAGCCGGCGATGGAACTGGATGGCCGTGTGACTTCGATTGCGCTCTATGGCATCTTTGTGGATATTGGCGTCGGTCGCGATGGCCTCGTCCATATCTCCGAGATGAGCGATACGCGCATTGATACGCCGTCTGATATTGTGCAGATTGGCGATACGGTGCATGTGCGCATCAAGAGCATTGATCCCGAAGCGCGGCGCATTAGCCTGACGATGCGCACCGGTTCCGGTGAGCGTGAGCGGGCTGGGCGCGGCAAGCCGCGGCGGGCAGAAGTGGACAAAGATCGCCTCTCGAACGTCAAGGTGGGCGATGTGGTTGATGGTACCATCACTGGCTATGCCCCCTTCGGTGCTTTCGCTGATATTGGCGTTGGCAAAGATGGCTTGGTTCACGTTAGTGAATTGGCCGAAGGTCGCGTCGAGCGTCCCGAAGATGCGGTCAAGGTGGGCGACCGTTTCCAGTTCAAGGTGCTTGAAGTTGACCCTGATGGCACGCGCATTAGCCTGAGCTTGCGCCGTGCCCAGCGCACCCAGAAGATGCAGGGCCTTGAGTCGGGCCGCGTCATTGAAGGGACAGTCAGTGGCATTGCGCCCTTCGGTGCCTTTGTAGACATCGGCGTTGGCCGCGACGGCTTGGTTCACATCTCGGCGCTCTCGAGCAGCCGTGTCAACCGCGTTGAGGATGTGGTCAAGGTAGGTGATCGCGTTACGGTGCGCGTGCTTGAGGTTGACCAGCAGAGCAAGCGGATCAGCCTGACGATGCGCATTGATGAGAGCGACGATCAGGGTGAAATGCTTACCCACGATGACGACGCGGCGATGGGCGAGCGTTCAGCGATGGGCAGTAGCGCTTCGGCGCGCCCTAATACCACAGCGGCGCAGCGTTTCGCTTCGGCTGCCGAAGCCAAGGCGGGCCGCGACCGCGACCGTGAACGGCGTGAGCGGCGCGAGCGTGATCGCAGCCGCGGGCCGGCGCAGCCCGAGACCTACAGCACCGAGGACGTTGAAGAGGAGTTTGTCGGCGACGCGACGCTTGAAGATCTGCTCACCAAGTTTGGTGGCCCTACCAGCCGTCGTGATCGCCGTGGCAACCCCCGCGAAGAGGCTGACTTCGAGGAGGAAGAAGGCGACGAAGTCCGCCAGGATCGTCGCCAGCGTGACGCCATCCGTCGCACACTCCAGCAGGTCGGACGCGACGACTAGGAGTCTGGGGGCAAGGCCCCGGCGGGGGGGGTAAGGGGGCGGGGGAACGTGGTTCCCCCACAGAAACAGCACGCCCCGTATAAGGGGGCGTGGGGGAACGTGGTTCCCCCACGGAAACAGCCCGCCCCGCGCAGGTTTAAGGGCGGACAGAACATTCGCTCGGCAAGTCACGGATAGGTGATTGGG
>RSAS01000542.1 GCA_003934145.1 Candidatus Viridilinea halotolerans
GGTTCAGGGTTCAGGGTTCAGGGTTCAGGGTTCAGGGTTCAGGGTTCAGGGTTCATCTGTTCATCAGCCCTTCCATTCATCTGCTCATTGATCGGCAACTCCACCATCACACGCGTCCCCTTGCCGGGTTGGCTCGTGATCTGCACTTGGCCACCGAGTAACGCGGCACGATCCTGCATATTACGCAGGCCCAGGTGGTGGCCAATCATGGTGGGCGTGGATGCTTCCGGTAGTCCACGGCCTTGATCTTCAACGGCAAGGCGGACGCGAGCGTCTTGGTACGTCAATTCAATTTTAGCACTCATTGTGCCAGCGTGCTTACGTACATTGGTGAGCGCCTCTTGGGCAATGCGAAAGAGGGTCAGTTCGACGGGGGATGGCAAGCGTTGTTTGCCTAAATTCTCCTGAAGATCGATCTTGAGGCCCTCGTTGGCGAGATTGGTGGCGTGGAGGCGCAGGGCGGGCACGAGGCCGAGGTCGTCAAGGGCGGTGGGGCGCAGGCCCGCGAGCAGGTGACGTGTCTCGCGGATGAGACGGCGACTCAGATCAATCGCCCGTACGAGACTCGCTTTGGCGGCGGGGCGGCGCAAGGGGAAGTTGTATTGGAACTGTTCCAACTGGCGGTAGACGGCGGTTGCCGTTTGGGCCACTTCATCGTGCAGATCAAAAGCAAGTTGGCGGCGATCCTCTTCGAGCAGATGGGCCTTGATCCGATCACTAATATCGCGCACCACAATCTGGGCGGCGGGGGCGTCAGCCCAAGCGAACCAACTGCCATCAAGCTCAACCGGACGATGCAGACCATCATGGCTGATGAGACTCGCGCTGAGGTGGCTCAGCGGTGCTTCAGCGGTCATCAACCGGGCAATCCATTCATGGCAGCGTTCACGGTCGCCGGGGTTGAGCAGATCGGGAAGCTGTTGCCCGATAAGACTCTCGGCGTTGGGAGCGGCAACAAGGCGTACCATCTCGGGATTGACCAATGTAATGTTTCCATCACGATCGAGCATCACCAAGCCATTGGGCGAGCGGGTAAAGAGCGTCTCGAAGCGCTGTTGTTCATTCACCAAGAGGCGGTAGCGATTCAGGCGTACAATTGTCCGTACACGCATCCGTAATTCAAGCCGGTCGAACGGTTTGGAAACAAAATCGTCACACCCCGCCTGAAAACCCTTGAGGCGCGATTCCCGATCATCAAGAGCTGTCACGATGATGACAGGAATCTGACCCATCTGCACATCAGCGCGCAATGTCCGGCAGACCGTGAAGCCATCAATATCGGGCATCATCAGGTCAAGCAGAATGAGATCGGGCGCACAATCGCGGGCCATACGTAGCGCCTCGGCCCCACCAGCGGCAAAGAGCAACTCGTAGCCTTCGGCCATAAGAATCTCGTGCATGATCGAGCGCGAGGTTTCTAGATCATCAACAATCAACACACTGGATAGACGCGCCATGAGGATGTACCTTGGAGACATGGGTCATAGCCCCACATCCTGTTTTTTTGTGCCGTTGCGGCGGCGAAGCCGCCACAACGGCACAAAAAGAGTTTTTCGGGGCGGCGTAGCCGCACCCGTAACATCCCCCCTCCAACCAAAGATTATACATCGTTCCGGCTTGCACGGATGAACCAATTCCGGCATAATGCGCCCATGGTAGTTATATGGCAACAGATAACGCGGCGCATGCGTCATGTCCCCTGGCTCAACGGGCTGCTCTTAGCAGCGCTGCCGGGGGCATTATTGGCATGCACGCTGCACTGTCTGTTGGCCTCCTATTTTTTGCACTACCGTACAGCGCAGACTGCCATCCCCTCGCCCTTTCTCTGCGGCCATATGCTTGAATGGCAAGCACCGATGGACACGCCCGCGCCGCCACCGCCACTCAACCCTGCGGTACTCCAGGGGCTGATTCAGGCCATGGCGACCACTGTGGCGGGCTTGTTGCTGCTGCTCATCCTCCAGCGCCCCCTACTGCTGCCGCCGCTCCATTGCCGCATGCGCCTCGCCGAGCCGCCGCCCGCGCCGCCGCCACAGGGGTGTAGGGTGTAGGGTGTAGGGTGTAGGGGCTTGGCCCCCGCAAACCCACCCGTCCGGCGGGGGTTCGGGGGCTTGGCCCAATACGTTTCAAATAAGACCTCACAGGTCTGCTCTTCTGCAC
>RSAS01000147.1 GCA_003934145.1 Candidatus Viridilinea halotolerans
GCATCCCCATCATCTATCTGCGGCTTGCGGAGCGAATGTTCTGTCCGCCCTTGAAGGTCAGGGGGCAGGGGGCGGGGATCAGGGGGCAGGGGGCGGGGCTCAGGGGTCAGGGGGCGGGGGGCAGGGGGCGCAAAGCACTTCTGCCAAAAACTTTGCGCCCTTGCGTCTTTGCGTCGAAAAATTCGCCTTATGGTCAAGAGGAGGAGGCCACAGCCTCGCCGCCGCGCTGCTCATGCTGGTTTCGCCCTACGCGATCTGGTACAGCCAAGAGGCGAAGGTCTACAGCTTGTGGCTATTTGTCTCCACCATGTTCGTCTGGCTACTACTACGGGCGGCGCGGCGCAACGAGGGGCGCGATTGGCTGCTGGTGGCAATGCTGGCGCTCGTGGCGCTCTTTATCCACCGGCTGAGTGCGCTGCTACTCGTGGCCGGGGTGTGGGCCTGGGTGGCGCGGTGGGTAGAACGTTGCGTTGCCGCAAAAGAGCGCAACGGAACGCAAAGAATCGCGCAGCCTTACCCCCTCTCCCGCAACACGGGAGAGGGGGCAGGGGGTGAGGGCCAACGAGGGCATCCCAAGAGCCTATCTGCAAGTGGGAGCGGTGTGTGCGCCCTCGCCTTCACCTGCGCGACGCTGCTTTCGCTGGGCCTGGTGGCAGCGCTGGTGGACGGGTTGGGGGGCGAGCAGGCGGCGGGAAGGGCGGCGGCGGGTGCGGCGATTCCGGCTGATCCGCTGTTGGCGCTGGGTTTGACTTTTGTGCGTTTTAGTCTCGACCGCTGGCCGGGCGATCTCGTTTGGTGGTGGCTGGTGCCGTGGGTTTTGCTGACGGCTTGGGGCGTGGTGCGGTTATTGGCCGACCTGCGCAACCCCGTGCGGCGCATGCCTGCGGCGACGTTGCTGATCCTGCTCTTTGTCCCGCTTGCGCTCTTTCTGGCCCAACTCAGTTTCACGCGGCTCTATGAGGCGCGTTACCTGACGGCGATCTTTCCGGTGTGGGTGTTGGTGGTGGGCTATGCCCTAGGCGTAGGGTTTTTCGGGGAGGGCAAAGCCCTCCCCAAACCCCTCCCCCGCGCTATTGCGTCGAGTCTGCTGCTCTGTGCGCTCATCACCTCCGGTTTGGCACTCACACAGCCCAGCTTCGGCATCTTTTCGGGCGATGCCGTGAAGGAGCAGTACCGCGAGGCGGTGGCGGAACTGGCGGCGCGGGTGCATCCCGATGATGCAATTGTGATTCATCCTTCCTACCTTGCGCCGCTCTATTACTACTACATGGCCCAGTTGAGTGACGATCCTGCGCCTGAGCCGATCCTCTTCGGCGATTTTTGGCAGGGCGAGACTGCCTTTGGTCCGCGCGAGTGGGATATCGAGCGTCAGGCGCGTTTGGCGGGCTATACGCGCAGTTGGCTGCTGATTGCGCCTGAACACGCCCGCACGGTAGACCGCCCGCTGGCGGGTGATGAGTATGGTCTTGTGGGGCTCTTTTGGGCTTACAGTAGCCAACAACGGGCGTGGCCCTGTGGCATCTGGCGCTACAATGGCGCCCACCTGCTCTGTCAGGAGTCGCCCGAAGCCTATGTAACCGGCGAGCGCCCAACGCCCGCTACGCCCGTGGGGGCGACGTTTGGCGACACCATGATCCTCCTGGGCTACACGCTCAAAGCGACAACGCCAGCGGGAACGGGGGTCTACCGGGCGGGTGGCAATCTACCGCTGAGCCTCTTTTGGGACGTGGTGGCCCCACCGGGCCGCGACTACAGTCTCTTTTTGCACCTCTGCCAGCGCTGCGACGAGCCACCCGCCGCGAGCGAGGACGGCCCGCCCCTGGAGGGCTACCTGCCGACGAGTACCTGGTTGCCGGGCAAGCCCGCCCGCGACGACCGCGCCATCGCCTTGCCGCCTGACCTTGCGCCGGGGCGCTACACGCTGCTGTTGGGCCTCTACGATCCCAACGATCCGAGCGCCGCCGGACGCTTGTCCGTCACCCACGACGCGCAGATCGGGGCGGGGCGGCTGGTGTTGGGCACGGTGGAGATTGTGGGGTTACCCTAACCTACACAATGAAAAGGGTGTGACCAAAGCGTGTAGGTTAGGGTGCGCGAGGGAACTTGGTTCCCTCGCATCCCCCCCCCCCCCCCCCAGGGTTAAAGG
>RSAS01000569.1 GCA_003934145.1 Candidatus Viridilinea halotolerans
CCCATCCCCCATCCCCCATCCCCCATCCCCCATATGATCGGACTCTTCGACTCCGGGCTTGGCGGCCTTTCGGTAGTGCGTGCCGTGCGCGAAGTGCTGCCGCAGCACGATCTGCTCTATTTGGCCGATACGGCCTATTGCCCCTACGGGCCATTGCCGCGTGCGACCGTGCAAGCACGGTCGTTTTGGTGTGCCCACTGGCTCTTGACGCAGGGCGCACAACTGATTGTGATTGCCTGCAACACCGCTACCGCCGCCGCCGCTGAGGTGTTGCGCACCCAACTCGCCGTGCCCGTCGTCGCGATGGAACCCGGTGTCAAACCAGCGGTTGCCGCAACACGCAACGGGCGCATCGCCGTGTTGGCCACCCAAGGCACCCTGCGCGCCGAACGTTTCGTGGGCTTGGTGCAACGTTTTGCCCACGGCATTCAGGTGCAGACCGTCGCCTGTCCCCAGTTTGTGGATCTGGTCGAGGCGGGCGATGTGCGCAGCCTCCACGCTGCCGCAGTGGTCAATAACCACATCGCACCCCTCATTGCCGCCGGCGTGGATACGCTCGTGTTGGGTTGCACTCACTTTCCGCCCTTACGCCCGCTCATTGCCGCCGCCGCACCCGCCGCCGCGATCATTGACACCGGGCCAGCGGTTGCCGCCCAAACCGCTCGCGTCGCCCTTGCCCACGGGCTGACCATTGGCAGCGGACACCTGCGCTGCGCCACCACCGGCGACCCCGCCGCCGTCGCGCCGACGCTGGCGCGCATCTGGGGGGCGGCGCTGCCGGTGGAGGGGACCATTTGTGAAGGGTGTGACCAAAATGTGTAGGTAGGATGCGCGAGGGAACCTGGTTCCCTCGCACCCCTTACCAAAAAAGCTGCGTATTACAAGTCGCTACGAACCCTTTCCGCGACGGCGCGCCCAGAGAGCAGGACGAGGGGAATACCACCGCCGGGGTGGGTGCCACCGCCGACGAAGTAGAGGCCGCGCGCTTCGCGGGCGCGCAGGGGCGGGCGCAGGAAGGCGGCGAAGCGGTTGTTGGATGAGATGCCGTAAATGGCGCCGTCGGCGGCGTTGTAGCGCTCGGCAATGGTTTGTGGCGTCCAGGTGGCGCGGTAGGCGATGTGCTGGCTGAGTTGGCTGAGGCCCATGGCTTCGAGGCGCTGGATGATCATGTCGCCGTAGGCATCGGCTTCGTGGGGCCAGTTGACGCGCGGGTGAAGCGCCGGCGCGTTGACGAGGAGGAAGAGGTTCATGTGGCCCGGCGGGGCGTGGCTGGGGTCGCTGAGGCTGGTGGCGGCGAGGTAGATAGTAGGATCGGCGGCGGGTACTTTTTTGTCGAAAAGAGCCGTAAATTCGCTGGGGTAGTCGCGGCTGAAGAAGATGTTGTGGTGGGCAAGTTGCGGGTAGATCCGGTTGATGCCGAGGAAAAGCATGAAGCCGCTGCAGGATGGCTCAAGGCGCGCCATACGGGCGGCAGCGGCGGGCTGATCGGGGAGGAGCGCGGCGTAGGCGTAGCGCGGATCGGCGTTGACGATGATCTGGTGGGCCGTTAGCTCTTCGCCGCTGGCGAGGCGCACGCCGCGCACGCGCCCACGGGCGTTCAAGATCTGCGCAACCGGGCTGTTGAGGCGGAGGGTGACGCCGAGTTCTATGGCGAGACGCTCGAGGGCTTGGGCGAGTTGGTACATGCCGCCCTGGATGTACCAGCCGCCCTCGGTGAGTTCGATGTAGGCGATGACATTGAACGTAGCAGGCGTAAGGTAGGGCGATGAGCCGTTGTAGGTCGCGTAGCGGTTGAAGAGTTGGCGCAGGTAGGGGCTGCGGAAGTGGGCCCGCACGGCGCGGTCTACGCTGCGCAGGGCATCAATGCGCGGGCCGTCGCGGAAGAGGCGCGGCGTGAGCAGTTCGCTGAGGCCGTCGAAGGGGCGGAGCAGGAAATTGTCGGCGACGGCGTCGTAGATACGGGCGCTGTAGGCGAGAAATTGGAAGAAATTGGGAATGTCACCGGGACTAAGGCGTTTCAACTCTTGCACAAGTTGGGGCAAACGCTGCCACGCATTGAAGGTCGTGCCATCGGGCCAGTGGTAGCGACAGGTGGGTTCAACCTGAACAAGAGTGAGGTAGTCGCTGAGTTGGCGACCCGCGCTGG
>RSAS01000901.1 GCA_003934145.1 Candidatus Viridilinea halotolerans
CATCGGACGAAGCGCCGCCTGCATCGGACGAAGCGCCTGCATCGGACGAAGCGCCGCCTGCATCGGACGAAGCGCCTGCATCGGACGAAGCGCCCGACGGGGAGGACGCAAACCCTGCTGCGACTGAGGCAGAGCCGACGCCTGCGGCCACGCCTACGCCCCGCCCGACGCTGGTGCCTGCGGCGGCAAGCGAGCGGCTCGACCTGATTGTTGATGAGATCTACCGCCGCTTTGAGCTTGAGTTGGCCGCGATTGGCGACAGCCCCAACCTCAGTAAGGCCGATTTTCGCACTGCGCTAATCGCTCAGTACGAAGAGCAACTGCTGGTAGAGCAGGTGCAAACGACGTTGGTACCCGAAGAGGGCTTTGCCTTCAGTGAAGAGCCGACCCGTGTGCGCGCCCGTCAGGTGCTGGTGGCCGTCGAGGTGGAGGAGGGCGCTGATGTGGATGCCGCCTTCGCCGCCGCCCGGCCCCAAGCCGAGGAGATTCTGGCGGAACTGCGTGGCGGTGCCGACTTTGCTGAAGTCGCCGCTGCACAGTCTGCTGACCCTGGTTCGCGTGAGCAGGGTGGCGACTTGAGTTCCTTTGATGCGCAGGGCCAGGCCGAGAATGGAGCGACCTACCCGCCTGAGTTGGTCACGGCGGCGTTTGCGCTGCCCGTAGCCACGCTGAGCGAGCCGGTGCGCACAATGTTTGGCTGGCACATCCTTGAGGTGACGGATCGAGAGATCCCCTCGCATGAGGAGCAACTGCGCACGGCGCGCACCACGAGCTTTGATGCGTGGCTAGAGGAGCAACGTACACAATTGGGGGTGCAGCGCTTCCCGCAGCCAACACCAACCAGCACGCCACTGCCGACCATTGAGCAGCCGACGCTGGAGCCGGTCTATATGCCCGGCCCGCCGACGCCCTTTCCGTTCGATGAGGTGCCAGAACCCTAAATGCGACGCTGGAAACCACAAGCTACTTGGCGTATGGGGGCCGCTGTGGCGGCCCTCATTGTCGCGGCTGCCGGACTACTCGCGGTGTTGCTGCCATTGCGTGGACTCTTTGGCCTAGCGCTTGAGGCTTGGCCCATTGATGGAGCGCTCTTCTGGCGTACAGTGGCCGGCTTAGCCTTGGGGCTCTTGACGGCAGTGGTGACCTATCGTGTCGCGGCGACCTTCACACTGGCCTATACGATGGATCGCAACGGGTTGTACATCAATTGGTTGGGCAACCGTGTGGTGGTGCCGATCCATACCATTACCCATATTGATCGCGGTCTGGGGGCAATCCAAAGCAGCATCCGCCCCGCGTTGGGTTTGGGCTACCTGCATGGCACAATGCGCCTGGATGATGGCCGCACGCTTCACCGTTTCTCCACTCTCCCTCTGAATCGTGCGCTGGTGGTGCACACCGAAACCGCCCTCTACGCCCTTGCGCCCAAGGCTGCCGATGCATTTTTGCAGGAGCTTGAGCAGCGCCGCCGCCTCGGGCCAATTCAGCCGCTTCAGGCGAGCTTTGTGGCGGGACGCATTTTTGGCTATACCTTCTGGCTGGATGGCATGGTGCAAGCGACGTTGCTGTTGGCAACCCTGATCAACCTCATGCTGCTGGGCTGGTTGATGCACGCCTACCCGGCCTTGCCGCAGTTCATCGATCTGCACCGCGACGCGAGCGGTATCCTTGTGCCGCGCCACCAGATCCTCTTCCTACCCCTCGCTGGCTTGGCTATGGCCTTGGTAAATGTCGCGCTGGGCATGGCGATCTACCGCCAACTGCCCGTAGGGGCACGCCTGTTGCAAAGCGGCACGGTGCTGGTGCAACTGCTCTTTGGCATCGCGGCGCTGACGCTGCTGTGGTAGGTTGGCTTCGGGCTATCGCCCCCACCCCCCGCCATGAGTATGGCGGTTGCAAAGTCCCCCTGATTGTCCGCAGATGACGCAGATTACGCAGATTATTGCTTCCTCATCTGCGTAATCTGCGTCATCTGCGGATGCTATCTGAGCCTGTTGGGACTTTGCAACCGCCATACGGGGCAAACCACGTTCGCCCCGTTGCCCTCGTTGCGTATGCTACAATAGGCCCAAAGTTCTAAACTATCGTCCTTCAGGTGCTGTTTCTGGAACCTCCAGGAGGGTGGGTGGGGGGTGTAGGAGATC
>RSAS01000005.1 GCA_003934145.1 Candidatus Viridilinea halotolerans
CCCCGCCGGACGGGCGTTTTGCGGGGGCCATGCCCCCGCACCCCCGCCGGACGGGTGTTTTTGCGGGGCTATGCCCCCGCACCCCCGCCGGACGGGTGTTTTTGCGGGGGCTATGCCCCCGTGCCCCCGCCGGACGGGGGTTTTTGCGGGGGCCATGCCCCCGCACCCCCGCCGGACGGGTGTTTTTGCGGGGCTTCGCCCCCGCACCCCCGCCGGACGGGTGTTTGCGGGGGCTATGCCCCCGTGCCCCCGCCGGACGGCTTCACCGCCAGTACGCAACACAGGGCGTCGTGCTTAAAAAATAAGTGCCAATGGATAGAGTCTGCCATCACGCCAGAGGCCGACAACTTCCACCGAACCATACATAACACGTCCATCGGCGGAGCTTTGCATGCCAGGAATGGTAGCGGCATCGCGGGGCGGAGTCGCAAACTTCAACTGGCGGGCATTATTCGCGGGAACACCACCCGCACCGATGCGTTCGATGAGCAGTGCCGAGTCGGCATTGCTCATTAGTTCGCCACGCACCCGAATGGCGTGGCCTTCATACGCTTCAGGCTCGGCCACAAGTTGGGCGATGGTGGTCGTTTGCGGCACACGCGAAAATAGCTCGGCATCAACCAAGCGATAGCGGTAACGCCCGGCGGGACCAAAATTGCCTGGCCCTTCGAGACGCCCTCGCGCTTCAACAATGACATATTGAGTAGCACCGCTACGCTCGATGGCGGTGCTATTGGAAAGCGTTGGTGCATCACCAAGCCAGAGGCCAAGGTCATCAAGGGGCTGGGGGGGATCGCGCATATGCAGCGCATCGGTCAACACAGCGCCATGCTCATCAATAAAGAGGTAGCCCACCGTCGCCACTTGGCCCAAGCTCGGACCAGCCAACAACAACTCGCCCACGGTGGGCAAGTTGGCGGCAGAGAGCGAAGACGCCGTCGGCGTCTGCCCGCCGCATGCGGCTAGAGTGAGCAGCAAGAGCATTATGGCGAGACGGTACATAGGTACTATTGTAGCATACTCCATGACACCTCCGGTGGGGAAGGGTGTGCGCGGGAACCTGGCTCCTTATGTAGGAAGGGTGTGCGCGGGAACTAGGTTTCCTCGCATCCTCCCGCCGTCTGGCGGGGTGTAGGGTGCAGCCCCACAGACTTCGCTTTTTGTTGCGTATTGGTGGCTTTGCCACCAATACGCAACAAAAAAATGATCCTGAAAGGCTGAGAAAGCCCCATGATAGGTTTTGACAGCTCTTCTGAGGCTTCTGGAAGCGATCAGGTGCTACAATGCCCATCAGTCAGGGCTTGTGCGCATACTCACAATCAGAGGGGTAACGAACATTTATGGGAACGAAAAATTCGCGACTCCAGGGCTTCTACCAACTCAATCCGTTCGAGCGGCTGAAAATGGTCAAATCGTTCGATGGGCTTTGTGATGAAGACCTGCGTGTCCTCCACGGAGGACAGGGCATCCTCAGCGTTGAGCGTGCCGATAAGATGATCGAAAATGTGATCGGCACCTACAACCTTCCGATGGGAATCGCGACCAACTTTCGCATCAATGGACGTGACCACCTGATTCCAATGGTGGTGGAAGAGCCTTCAATTGTGGCCGGTGCCAGCTATGCTGCCAAAATGATCCGCGAGGGGGGTGGCTTTGCGACGAGCAGCACCGCCCCCTTGATGATTGGCCAGATCCAGGTAGTGGGGCTCAAGGCGCCGCAGAGTGCGCGTCACGATATTCTAGCCCACACGCAAGAGATTATCGCGACGGCGAATGCGCAGAGCCGTTCGCTGGTGGCGCGTGGCGGTGGTGCGCGCGAGGTTGAGGTGCATCTCCACCCGACCAGCCCGATGGGGCCGATGCTGGTTGTTCATCTCGTGGTGGATTGCCGCGATGCGATGGGTGCGAATGCGATCAATTCGATGTGCGAGGCGGTTGCGCCCCTGCTGGAGCGCATCACTCACGGGCGGGTCTACCTGCGCATCCTCTCCAACCTGAGCGATCGTCGTTTGGCGCGGGCGCGCTGTGTCGTGCCGACCGATGCTCTCGCCCGCGATGGGATGAGTGGCGAGGAGGTCGCAGAGGGCATTATGTGGGCTTACGCCTTCGCGGCGGTTGACCCCTACCGCGCCACGACGCACAACAAGGGCATTATGAATGGCATCGATCCGGTGATTGTGGCCACTGGCAACGACTGGCGCGCGATTGAGGCGGGTGCCCACGCCTACGCGGCCCGTTCGGGGCAGTACACCTCGCTCAGCACCTGGGAGCGCGACCAGGACGGCAACCTCGTTGGCACGATTGAGTTGCCGATGGCGGTTGGCATTGTCGGCGGGGCCACCCGCGTGCATCCGGCGGCGCAGACGGCGCTGAAGTTGCTTGATGTGCGCTCGGCGAGCGAGTTGGGCGAGATCTGTGCGGCGGCGGGCTTGGCCAGCAACCTCGCCGCGATGCGCGCCTTGGCCTGTGAGGGCATCAACCGTGGGCACATGGGCCTGCACGCGCGCCAGATCGCCATGGCCGCCGGGGCGCATGGGAGCCTGATTGATGAGATCGCCCAGCGTATGGTGCAAGAGCGCAACATCAAGCCCGCCCGTGCGGAAGAACTCTTTGCCGAGTTGCACTCGGCCAATTGAGGGGAGGGCGGGAGGCGGATTTGCCACCACAGCGCATCTACGTACCACTCGTTGTACGCTAGGAGCAAAGCGGGCGCGGGAGAACCAAGTTCTCCCGCGCCCGCTTTGTTTTTATGCAAGAGCGCAAAACTCGCCCTGTTGCTCACAAAGCGCTTGTCATGCTGAGCGCAGCGAAGCATCTCTTTTCGAGCGAAGAGAGGCCCTTTGCTCCTCTATTTGTACCGCAGCGGTCGTGCGGTACTACGAGCATGTAGGACTATCTTCTTAGCCCGAAAGGGCGTATGGTAATACTATACCATTGCTTGTAAGATGGAGAGGTCGTGTAGTAGTATAAAATTAAACTCATCATCCAAGCAGATCAGTTTTTACAGACACAAAAAACGCAACCATATTTTCCTCCTCACCAAAATGGTCATAACCGAAAGGAGAAGAAGTGTTCAGATGCATCATTGTCATGCTCGTTGCTAGTTGTAGCTGCCTATTCGTTACTGGATGCAACGAAAGCGCGGCGAGCGATAGTCTCGTGATGAGCTATCGGCGCACAGGCGGGATGCTCAACTTGGATGATTATTTGCGAATCTATGCTAATGGCCGGGCTGATTTATCACGGAAAGGCCAGGAAAGCACATTTATGATCGATCCAGATGACGTCACGCAACTTATCACTACGCTCGATCAGATTCCATTTTCGAGTCTGCGTTCAGCACCGACAGCAGCCAACCAAGGCGCAGATTATATGCAGTATGAACTGCGTTACCGGCAGCACACTCTGCGTATGGCTGATCCAGAACTGCCTGGAGCATTGATCCCAGTGTTGGAAGACCTTGATGGCCTGATCTTGAACCAAGGTCAGCCATAAGTGCTGTGATTTGTTTGTCAAATGCGTTGACGCTTGCATGGCTACTCAGCCGGTACACCATGTAGCTACGCTAATTCAAGTAAGGAGTATGGTATGAAGCGCACATCATTGGTATTGCTCGTAGCCCTTGTCGCCATTCTCACACTCGCTGGAGGAATAGTACCTTCGGTTGCTACTACCTCCGCTGCGGCCCAAGTTGCCCTCACTCGCCTACAGCAGGATGCCGTTGGTGAACTTGAGATCGTCTGGAATGCAGATACGAATACGCCCAGTTTTGTCTCTGGCGCTATACCGGTTGCAGCGGTGTCACTCCAGGCCGACACAAGCCCTGAAGCGATTGCGTTAGACTTTGCTCAGGCGTATGCTGGCCTGTTTCGCCTCCAGCAGGCGGATCGCGAGTTGGTAGTTCTTGCCAGTGAGCAAGACAACTTGGGTATGGATCACGTCACGCTGCAGCAAGTCTATGCTGGCATTCCGGTACACAATGCCGTGATGCGTGTTCACATCCACGGGCAGACCATCGTAGCCGCAGCCAATGGGGTCATTCCCGATCTAAGACAAGGTTTCAGAAAGGGACTTTTCGCTTTACAATCGTAGTGCCGACTTTAGTCGGCTCCCCGTCGCACCCCAAGACCTCAGCCGACTAAAGTCGGCACTACCTAGGTGGCGCAAACTGTAAAGTTGCCACGAACCTGGTCTAAGGCTCAACACAACACAGCCAACGGTAGGTGCAGACGAAGCCCTCGCTATCGCTCAAGCAGCCGCGCAGGGGGGTGAGGCCATTAACCCACCAACTCTCGTGGTGTATACCGGCGATAACTATCTGCCCCTCCCCCAAGGTAAACTCGTCTGGCTCGTTGATCTCAGCCGACCAACAGGGCCACCTGCGCGTTATGTTGTAGATGCAACTGAGCCGTTTTTGTTGGATGTTATTGAGCGATCCGCGCTGAGTTCACTTATTACTGGTGTAGTAAGTGCCTCGCCAGAGATTACTGCCGAAACTGCCCCTTTAGCTGCAAAATCCGCTGCCTTCCCCAACCTCGTTCCTGCTCAAAATGCCCCACTCATTGAGACCTATGACTCTCAAGGTACCAAAGTGTTGCCACGGACACCTGCGCGCGTAGGTGATAATCCGCCAGTAGGGCGCAGCGAAGTTGACAACGCTCACAACTTTACGCGTGAAACCTTTGACTACTTCCTCAATGTTCATGGGCGTAACAGCTTTGACAATCAAGGCACGGTAATGCGTTCGACGGTGAACTATGGTAGGAACTATGTCAATGCATTTTGGGAAGGGTTGAATCTGTACACCGCCTATGGCACCGGGTTGGCCGTCAAGGATGTGGTTGCCCATGAATGGGCGCATGCGGTCACCCAGCATACGGCCAATCTAGAATACCGCTGGCAGTCAGGGGCGTTAAACGAGAGTTTCTCGGATATTTTTGCGGCGATGGTAGATCGCGATGACTGGCTGCTTGGCGAGGATATCCCTAGCCGCTTGCTGGGCGGTGCCGATGCTATCCGCTCCATGAGCAATCCAGAAGCGTATGGACAGCCTGCGCACACCGACGACTGGAAGCGCACCTGTTCAAATAATCAGGGGGTGCATACCAACAGCGGCATCACGAACCATGCCTATTACCTGATTGCGACCAACATTGGCAAAGATAAGGCTGAGCAGATCTTCTACCGTGCGCTCACCGTCTATTTGCAGCCGCGATCGAGCTTGCGCGATGCGCGTGCTGCCGCCCTTAGTGCTGCTGCCGATTTGTACGAACGTGATGACGTTGAATATGTGGCGGTTGATCAGGGCTTCCGCTATGTGGGTATCACCAGCAACTGGAATCCTCCCACCAATAACTGCTCGTGTGCCGCCACCCAGGTATTAGCCGAGCGTTCGCTCTTTGCGAATGCGGTGCAGGCGTTGGATATTGCCATAACCCTCTACCAAGTGCGCGACCAAGTCATGGACGGCGAGGCGCTTGGTCAGCGCTATCGCGCATTGTACGAAGAACAGAGTGATCGTATCGGTGAACTCATTCTGAGTGACACTGCACTGAGTGCGCAGGCCGCGCATTTGCTACAGAGTACCCAGCCTGGTATGCAATCCCTCGCTGATGCAAACGCGGCTGCTGAAATTGTCACTGCCCAGGATGTGCAAGATCTCACCACCTTCTTGCAGGATCTCGCACGCCATGATCGCGAGCAGGATGGTGGTGTATTGGCGCAGACGATTGATCAAGAATTGCAACGCACGAACCTCCAAAAATTGGTGGGGATGACCTATACCGAGGCATGGGATTTCCTCAACAACACCGCCCACACTGTCTATATGCCGATGATCGCTCGGTAAGGCGGTAAGTAGTTTTTTTGTGTGACCAAAATCTGTAGGGCGGTGCCCTACAACCCGCCAAACGACGGGATGACGCGAGGGAACCAGCTTCCCTCGCACCCCCTTCCTAATGCATCCCTGAACAGTGAAAGCTAAGGTTCCAGCATGGACGTACAGAGGTTTCTTGCGTCGATTGTACGGTGTTGGTATTGGCGTCGGCCAATTGGTGTGCTATTTAGTCTATTATTGATGGGCATTTTCCTAATCGTCAACGTGATTGCTGTCAATTCACTTGCAAGTGTAGCTGCAGTGTTAAAAGCACCAGCGCATGTTGGTGGCGCTAGTGGGCGTGGTGACGCACGCGATGTTGATGTCTATCCCATGGCTGCGTATGACCCCACGACCAATCGCTACTTGGTGGTTTGGATGTCTGCCCGCCACGCAGGTTCAAGCTCGTCAGGGTTCGATGTGTATGGGAGGCTCCTGGATCGGTTTGGTCGCCCCCTAGATCAAGAATTTCGTATTTCCGATAGTTCAACCGTAGCCCGTGGTGCTCTGCCTACAGTAGCAGCAGGCAACGGAACGTTTGTGGTTGCATGGTCAGTACGAGGACGCACCTGTACGGTAGCACTCCAACCTGTACGTAATACAGCAAATAGCCGCGACAGCGTGTTGCTCAGTGGCGAGACGCACTACCATTCGCCGCATATGCAGTATGATACGGTGCGCCAACAATTTGTGCTCGTAGCTGTTGTCGGCAGTGACTATTTGCCACCAACATTGGGCGGCGCGAGTACTGCTGATTGCGGTAATGATCATGCGAGTACGAGCCGTATTGTTGCCCAATCGTTTACCATCAATACCGCTGGTCAGGTCAATGTCGTTAACGAGCAGGCGATCTCTCCGGCTGTTGGGGCCTTCCGCCCCCATGTGGCTCTCCATCCAACCAACAACCACTATATGGTCGTCTGGGAAGATCGACGCACCAGTGACGCCGCCTATGCGTTTGCGGTCTATGGTCAACGGCTAACACCAAATCTGGCGGCAGTCGGGAATCACTTGGTCCTGGCAGAATCTCAGAATTATGAGAACATGCATGCCAACTCCACTTGGACTGCACGGCCCCGTGTTGCGGCTAGCGCCACCGAATTTTTGTCAATCTGGTTTGAGCGCAAGGGTGAGGTATCAGAACCATCATGGGCAACCGTTGGGCGAACCATCGCCTCTAATGGTACTCTGACGACACCTTTCGAGATCGACTTGGTCTCATTTACCGACTCACGCTTTGAGCAGACGCCGACTGGATTTCTGGACGTTGTCTATGTACCCGCCAACAACGAGTATGTGGTAGGCAATGCAACCTTTGCCGAACGACCGTGGGGGTTCTTCTCCGAAGTTCGCTTGCAGCGGGTCACGGCTGACGGTCGTTTGTTACGCTTTCAGGATGGAGCAACCACAGCTACACCTGACAGTGGTTTGCTTGATGCTACGCATCAAGATCGGATTGGAATTAATCTTGTCAATACAGGAGATACCGAAATTCTAGCCGTATACAGCAAGCCTCCCACCGATGCGCGGCACGGACAGGACTTCAACATCTGGCATGTGCGTGGCGGGATTGGCGCGGCACCGCAGGAGCCATCTGCAGTCTATCTGCCCTTGGTGCGACGTTGAGCAAAAGGTAAAAGGGCAATGGCGCAAAAGCAACGCTGTTGCTTACGAAGCGCTTGTCATGCTTAGCGCAGCGAAGCATCTCTTTGCGTAACGACGAGAGACCCTTCGCTGCGCTCAGGGTGACAAGAACTCTTGTTTCCCTTCGCGTCACTGGCCCGCGGGCCATTTCGTACTCAGGGTGACAAAATTTTTGTTTCCCTTCGCGTCACTGGCCCGCGGGCCATTTCGTACTCAGGGTGACAAAGCGACGGGGCAATCAACAACATCCGCTTCCCCCTAATGCGGCCCATTGGGCTTGGCGCACCTTGAGAGCGCACGGGGTATCGGATGCGGACGTCCCAGGGCGTAGCAGCGGCCTAGCGGTTCTGGAGGCTTCCCAACTTGTGGGCGATGTCCGCTGCTACGCCCCTACGTTGGGAAGGGCGTGCGAGAGAACTAGGTTCCCTCGTGCACCCTCTTCTGTCCCTCTATTTGTACCGCTGGAAGGGGCGAAAAGGTACGGTCTTTGGGGTATCTTGACCGGGAAGATCTTTTTTTCCTTGGAAAAAGCACCGGGCTTGGCTTTAGGCTCATGACAACCATCAGCTAACCCCGAGGAGTACCAAGCCATGATCAACCTCACCCCCCAAGAGCAGCGCGTGATCCAATTCGCAGCCCATGGCCAGACCAACGCACAGATCGCCCAAGCCATGGGCCTCTCACCCTCCACCGTGAAACACTACCTGCGTAGCGCCTGCCAGAAACTACGTGCCGCCAATCGTACCGCAGCGGTGGCGCGGTACTACGAGCATGTAGGACTATCTTCTTAGACCGAAGGGGCGTATAGGCATACTGGTAAATTCTTGCTAGGATGTAGGTAGTTCACATTGCATTAAAACGAGGAGCATTCCCATGGGTAGAGCCAAACGCCTGCAACTACTGGTGACCGTGGCGCTGTTGGCGGCTATTGCGTTGCTCGTCGCGCCACTAGTTCAGGCGGGGCCACATGGGAAGCCCCAGCCAGCCCAAGAGTCTGTTGCGCCCCTCCAGGCCAACCACCGCGCTACGATGATTGCCGCTGGTGACAGCCATACCTGTGCGCTCACCGAGGCGGGTGAGGTCTACTGCTGGGGCGGTAATAGCTTCGGCCAACTCGGTGATGGCAGTGCCACCAACCGACGCGCCCCAGTGCTGGTGGGCGGGCTGGGCAGCGGCGTCCGCGCCATCTCCGCCAAAGGCAACCACACCTGTGCCCTCAGCAGCAGCGGTGGGGTCTTCTGTTGGGGCAGCAACCAAGCAGGCCAACTTGGCGATGGTAGCACCACCAATCGCACCACGCCCGTGGCGGTCACCAACCTGAGCAGCGGCGTGCGCGCCGTCTCCGTCGGCGGGAAGCACACATGTGCGCTCACCGATGCGGGACAGGTCTTCTGCTGGGGCGAAAATTTCGATAAACAGCTTGGCAATGCCCAAGGCAGCAGCTCCGTGCCGGTTCTGGTCAACGGACTCAGCGGTAGCATCGTGGCGATTGCGGCGGGCACGCTGCAAACCCTGGCGCTCACCGACGCGGGTGGCGTCTTCTTCTGGGGTCGCCACGAGCACATGATTCAAACGATCCCACCTGCCTACGTCAGCGGCCTGAGCAGCGGCGTCGCCAACATCGCCGCCGGGCCTGAACACTCCTGCGTTGGCATGAGCAACGGTAGCGCTCGCTGCTGGGGCAACAACATGTTCAAGCAACTGGGCAGCGACAGTCCAATAGTTTTAGCTCCCGTGCAAGTGCCGGGCCTCGCGAGCAGCGTGGTGCAACTGGCCGCCGGTGGCGGCCCAAGTGCCAACACGCTGCTCAGAAGCCATACATGTGTACTCATGGATACCGGGGCGGTGGCATGTTGGGGCTGGAGTATCGAAACCCAGCCCCGCAGCCAGCCTGTGGTAGTAACCGGCCTCAACAGCGGCGTCGCCAGCATCGCCGCTGGCTATCGCCACACCTGCGCCATCATGGCGGCGACGGGCGAAGTGCGCTGCTGGGGCGCCAACGAAAGCAGCCAGTTGGGCGACGGCACCACCACGCAGCAGGCCAACCCGGTGGCGGTGGTGGGGTTTGGGGGTGCTGCGCCGATCAATAGTGACATCATCTACGTCAACCATGCCGCCACCGGCGCCAACAACGGCACCTCGTGGGCCAATGCCTACAAGAGCTTGCAAGATGCGCTTGCTGCAGCGCAGCCTGGCAAGGAGATCTGGGTTGCGGCGGGCACCTACTACCCCGACGAAGGGGGCGGCAAGCGCAACAATGACCCAACCGCCAGCTTTGCGCTCAAGAATGGCGTGGCGATCTATGGCGGCTTTGTGGGCACCGAGATCGAACGCAGCCGCCGCGATTGGAACACCCACCGTACCATCCTAAGCGGCGACATCGAGCAGAATGATCTTGCCAGTCCCATCACTGACCCTGAGAACCAGATCGTCGGCCCGAATAGCCATCATGTGGTGCTGAGTGTTGGCAATGATAGGACTACGCGGTTGGATGGGTTTACGCTTACGGGTGGCACTCACGGAGCGGGAGGCGGTATCTTAAGCACAGGTAGTGCAGATTTTGCCAATCTTACCGTTATAGGTAACAAAGGAGGTGTAGATATACAAGATGGAAATCCGTATTTTCTTAACATAAAAATTACAAACAATCACACTTCTTATACTGGATGTGGATTAAATATAGAAAGAGGTCGGGTAGTTTTTGTGAATGGTCTTATTTCCGGCAATAGAGGAGGAATTAGTGCTGGGGTATATGTTTGGAATGCGTCAGTAGAGTTTTATAACACGCTGATCAGCGGTAATTCAAATAGCTCATATGGCTCAGTTCACATTGACGAAGGCAGTATGAAATTTGTCAATTCAACCATTACCGGCAATGCAAGCCTTTCCAATGCGGGCGGTGTCTTCAACGCAAGTGGTGGCCGTGCGGACGTTCGTTTTTACAATAGCATCATCTGGAACAACCAGGACGACAGCGGCATCGGCACCGCAGCCTCATCAATAAATACCATCCAAAACACGACCTTCCAGAATAGCCTCGTACAGGGCCACGACCTGGGCGGGTCGAATTTGAATGGGACACTACCGAGCAATAATCCCCGCTTCGTTGCGCCACTCAGCCCGGAGCAAGCCCCCACAATCGACGGCGACTA
>RSAS01000603.1 GCA_003934145.1 Candidatus Viridilinea halotolerans
GCGCATCAGAAAGCGATGCATGGCGCTAAACTGTAAAGTTCCTACGAACCTTGTCAAACCCCAAAAACATAGGGTTTGGGGCCAGCCCCAAAGTAACCTACAACAGTAGCAGTAGCCATTCCAACCCAACAACGTTTTCTAAAAGAGAGCGAGCGCAGCCACCATGAGTAGTGATCAACCCACGGTTGAAGCCCTACAAGAAGAGATTGCTAGGCTCAAGGCCCGCGTAGGCGAACTTGAGCAGATTGCCGACGAACAACGTTTTTTTCGCGCTATCGTTGATGCCGCACCTGATGGGATTATCCTCTCAAGTTTGAGTGGTGAGCTCACCTATGCCAATGCGGCTTGGCATACCATGATGGGCACGACCGATAATGATCTTGGTACGCCGCTGAAAGAGATGATCGTTGAAGAAGAGCGTTTGCGTGTAGTTGATGCTGCTACGCAGATCATGGAGAGGGTTGAGTGGCGCGGCGAATGGACGTATCAGCGCAAGGATGGGACAACGTTTCCGGGGCAGATCTCCACCTTTATCCTCTATGATCGTGCTGGTCAGCCGCAGGTGATTGCGGGGATTGTGCGCGATTTGAGCGAGGAGCGACGCGCTGAAGAGGAGCGTTTGACGCTGCAGGAGCAGGTGATTGACGCGCAGCGCGAGGCGCTGCGCGAAGTTTCGACGCCGCTGATTCCGCTAGCCGATGATGTGGTGGTGATGCCCTTGGTGGGTGCGATTGATAGTTCGCGCGCTCAGCAGATCATGGAGGTGTTACTGGAGGGTATCGCCAGTTACCAAGCCGATACGGTGCTGCTCGATATTAGTGGCGTGCGTGTGGTTGACACCCAGGTCGCCGATGCGCTGCTACGTTCGGCGCGGGCGGTGCAACTCCTTGGGGCGCAAATCGTACTCACCGGCATCAGCGCCGACGTAGCCCAAACGATTGTCCACCTTGGTGCCGATATGGGGCGCATCATGACGCGCGCCAACTTGCAGGAGGGGTTGCGCTACGCGCTGGAGGAGCGGGTGAGATAGGTTTACTTTTTCCACTTGTGGGGAGGGTGCGCGAGGGAACCTGGTTCCCTCGCACCCTCCCGCAGTCCGGCGCGGGGTGTGGTGCGCAGCCCCACCAGCAGGTTTCATGGCGGTAGCCCTACACCATGGATATGGGGGGCGGGCTTCGCCCGCCCCCCATATCCATGAAAAAAATGCCTAATCGCCTGCGGTAGCGATATGGGGTGCCCCGGGCTGAGCGTAGGCATCGTTGCCGAGGAAGGCGATGCGCCCGCCGTAAGTGGCGCGCAGGTTGGCTTCAGTGAATACCTGGGCCACGGGGCCGACGGCGATGCGACGCACATTGATCAGCCCCACCGAGTCGAAGTATTCGGGGACGGTCTGGAGATCGTGGTGGACGACGACGACCGTCTTTCCGGCGGCACGTAGCTCGCGCAGAATGGCGATCATGGCCCGTTCAGTAACGGCGTCTACACCTTGGAAGGGTTCATCCATAAAGTAGATGCGGGCATCTTGGACGAGGGCGCGGGCGAGGAAGACGCGCTGCTGTTGCCCGCCCGAGAGTTGGCTGATCTGGCGGTGGGCAAAATCAGTCATGCGCACCTGATCGAGCGCGGCGAGGGCTAAGTCGCGCTCGCGGCGTCCGGGGCGGCGCAACCAGCCCAAACTGGCGTAGCGCCCCATCATCACCACATCAAGGACGCTGGTAGGGAAGTCCCAATCCACGCTGCCGCGCTGGGGTACGTAGCCCACCAACTGGCGCTGGGTCGCGTAGGGCTGCCCGTAGATGCGCGTCTGGCCAGTGACTGTGCGTACGAGGCCCAAGGCTGCTTTGATCAGCGTCGTCTTGCCCGCCCCGTTGGGGCCGACGATGGCCATCAGTGTCCCTTGGGGGACGGTGAGATCTACCTTCCAGAGAACGGGCTTTTCACTATAGGCGACCGTGAGGTCGGTTATTTGCAATGCAGGTTGCATAGGAGCCTCTTTTGTAGGTCTGTAACTTTTATTTTAGTCTACCCTAAAATACCATTTTGGTGAACATTTGTCAAGGGGGCAAGCTCCAGGGGGTAGGGCAATTGCATCTTAATTGGTTGCGCTGGGGTGTGGCGTACGGTCTTGCTCG
>RSAS01000012.1:0-2162 GCA_003934145.1 Candidatus Viridilinea halotolerans
AACGTATTGGGGCATGGCCCCCGAAAAATTTCCCTTTCCAGCGGGGTTTAAGGGGGCGCAGGCCCCTTACGTTCATGCGCATGGGGGCGTAAGCCCTACAGGTTTTGGTCACGCCCATAACATGACAGCCCGCGAAGCGGGAGGCTGTGAAAATCCTTCGCAGGGTGAGCATCTGGGCCATTATGCCTTGATCGAATTTAAGGATTCTCCACCCGAATATCCTCGTAGGCATAGTTGAAATTGCCCGCTACATCGCGCACCAAAAAGCCCATCACATAGTCGCCGCTGAGTGTGGCGTCGAAGTCAACGGTGAAGGGTTGGTCGGTAAAGGTGATGGTGTTGCCCTGCACGCTGCCGGGTTCGAGGCTGGCACCGGTGTCGGTGTAGGTGCGCATGTAAGCGGTGAAGGTGTCGCCCGGCGAGGGGATCAGCTCGAAGGGCTGAGGCTCTTGGCGGTCGCGGTTGCGCGGAAAGCCCCAGATGCGTTCGAGGATGCCTTGACCGTCGCTGATGGTGAAGATCAGCCCGGCATCAATCTCTTCGCCGGTGGCTTGCGAGGTGTAGACCCCCTCGACGCCGTAGCGGTCGCTACCGTAGCGGATCGGCCCGAGTAGCACTTCGATGGTGTTGCGTCCATTGCTCATGTACCAGTTGCTGGCGTTCCAGCGCAGGCGCAGGTTGTAGGTACCCTGATCCCAGACGGGTTGGTCGCCTAGTGTCACAATAGATTCTGGCGGATAGATGAAGTTTACATACAGCAACTCGACGCTATCGCGATCGGCATTGGCAATGCCGATAAATGAGAAGGCGTAAGCGATATTCTCGCCGCTCACTTGGCCCTCAAGCACCACCGGCTCGGCATCTACATTGGCTACCGACGCACTCAGGCTCAGGTTGCTGATGTCGGGCGGGGTAACGACCGCGAAGCCCGCTTCGTGGAAGGTATCGAGAAAGCTATTCCAACTGGTGAGGCGCGGCACGGGCGAGATGCGTTCGTAGGCGCTGTGGTAGTAGTCGTCGCGCTCGGGAAAGTAGATCGAAATGCCGGTAGAGTTGAGTTGCACCGGCCCGATGCCGTTGGCGATACGCGTGTTTTCAATCGCTTGGGCCAGATCCGCCGCAGCTTGCGTCATCGGCCCGTAATTGCTGCGCTCGGCCAAGAGTTGGGCAAAATGGCCCATATCTACCGCGCTAAACATTTCGGGGCTTGAAGGTACGTAGACATCGGTGAAGGCGCGCGACTGGGCAATCGCGTTGTAGTTGCGCCCCCCTACCTGATCGAGCATCAACTGGTTAAGCCGCTCGAAGGGTTCACTAATTTCGTCCAGTCGTGTTAGATCGAAGGCGGAGAGAGTGAGGTCTTCGGCGTGGGAGCCTTCGTAGTAGTCCATGTAGGTCTCGACGATCGCGATCGCCACGGCGTGGGCGTCCTGGCCAGGATCATCGGCGAGGCGCTGCAACCACGCGTCCCAATACCAGCCCTGGTTGGGTTCAAGATCGGCGGAGGCGACCGCTACGTCGGCGTAGGGTGCAACGGTGAGGAAGACATCGTATTGGGCCATGAGGCAGGCATCGAAGCCGATCAGATCGAGCTTGCCGAAGTTAGTACGGGCGCGGGCAGTCTCTAGCGCAGCACTAATGTCGGGTAGGGTCAACATGTCGTCATCGGTGTCGTCGCTCGCCACCCCGATCCACGAGGCACCGTGGTCCCAAATGATCAGCGCGTAGCGTTCGGCGGGATAGTTAGTGATGCCCCACTCAATAAAATCGGCCAGCACATCCGCATCGCCCATATTGAGTTCACCCAGATCGGCGAGCGCCATTTCGGGGGTTGGCGCCATACCGCGCTCAACCAAAAAGCGCTTGGTCGTCTCCCAATCGCCCGCCGAGCGGTCGTCCCAACGCTCACGCGAACTGATGCGATCAAACTGCACGACAATCTTGATGTCGTCGGAAGAACCGACACGGGCCATCTCGTGAAAATCGGTGACGGCGGCACGTTCCAGGTCGTTGTCGCCATCCAGGTAGACGAGTACAGTCCATTGGGCCGCATTGGCAGACAACGGGGCGCGCGTCGGCTCGAGAGCGGGCGGGGGCGTCGCAACGTCACCGCCGGTTGTCGTGCTGCCACCGCCGGTTGTCGTGCTGCCACCGCCGGTTGT
>RSAS01000012.1:2262-6029 GCA_003934145.1 Candidatus Viridilinea halotolerans
CCGGTTGTCGTGCTGCCACCGCCGGTTGTCGTGCTGCCACCGCCGGTTGTCGTGCCGCCACCGCCAGCGGTCGGCGGCGCAGACCAATCGAGCGAGCGGGCAAGCGCAATACCGCCAACGACTGCGGCGAGGAGCGTACAACTGAGCAGAAGAGCAACGGCAATAATAATGGGTGTGCGTTTGGAACGCGGCGCGGTAGCGTGCGGCGGGGGGGGCAGATTGCTCGCCATGGGCGGCAACGGCTGCTGGGGCGACGATGCGGCGGGGCCACGCGGCGTAGGCGGCGGCGGCAGCGACGCGGGCGGCGGCGCAGCCATCAGCGTTGGTGCATCAGTCGCGGCAGTTTGGCAGCGGAAGGCCTCATCGCCAATCTCCACCACGTCGCCCGGATTGAGGCGATGAACTTGGATGGGTTGGCCATTCACCCGCGTCCCATTGGAGCTACCAAGGTCGTAGAGGACAAACGCCCCGTCCTCAAAGCGCACCTCAGCGTGGCGGCGCGAAGCAAGGGCGCTCGCAATCACCACCACATTCTCCGGCGTGCGCCCGAAGCTCAACGGCGCTGCCGTCAGCGGAAACCCCCGTCCGGCCAGCGGGCCACGAATGGCAAGCATGTGGAGTAACACGGCGTCTCCTTACTCTGGGGGGCGGTTTTTGCGGTACTCCCAATTTTTTGACGCAAAGGCGCAAAGGCGCAACGTTTTGTTACGTACCAATCCCCACCATCAAAACCCCACCTCAACAATGGTTCGCCCGGTGCGATCCTGAAAGAAGCCAACCCCGTCTTGAATCAAGCCCACGTAGAAACCCATGCGCGTTTCGCGGCGCAGCATGCGTACACGGCCCACGATTTCGACCTCTTCGCCGGGCATCAGGAAATCCTCGACGCCTGGGGTTGACCAGGCTTCGGGCGGGCGATCCGAGAGCGCCCAGCGGAAGGGGTAGCGTAGGGCACCACCGCCGCTATTGGCATCCCAGTCTACGCCGACGCGCCAGAAGCCACCCGCCTGCGCGGTATAACGACCAGCTTCCACCGATGAAAAGACCTCATCGGTGCTATACTCATAGCCCGTCGCCGGGCCGTAGGTACGAATGGGTACCGTGCCGGTATTGCGCACGCGCACCGTTACGGTAATGACACTGCCCAACATGACCCGTTGGGGGGCGATGTAGGCCGCGACGATGCGCGCTTCAGGGTGGCCCACATCCTCCAGGGCGATGTTGCCCTGACGCTGCACCACGTTGCCATAACGATCCTCGGCGCGCACGGTGTAGGTGTAGACCCCCGCCGACAGCAGCGAACCGTTGGGGCGCTTGCCATTCCAGACATGGTGCTGCTCGAATGGCCCCTCCTCTTCGCGCGTTACCACCGGCACCACCTCGCCACTGGGCGCAGTGACGCTAATATCCACCGTCGCCGTCACCGGCAGGCGATAGGTAAACTCGGCAATATCGTCAAGCGCATCAGCGTTGGGCGAGATGGTCTGCGGCGAAACGGCAAGGTTTTCGATGGTGGGCAACGGAATTTCGCTGCCCGCAAGCGTTAGCGGCAGACGCACTTCGGCTTGTTGGCCATCAACGGCAGTGGCAGCAAGCACTACTTGGTAGTCGCCAGGGGGCAGCATGCGGCGTAAAATGGTTGGATCGGCAGTGGGCGCAGTGCCATCGAAGCGCAACACATAGGGCTCACTGCTGGCCGGGCGCACCTCGTTGCGCCGCAGATCGTAGCGGGCACCATCGACAGCGAGCAGGTAAATGTCCACATTGGCCTGACGCCCCACGGCATAGCTAATGGTCAGCGGCGCGGCGGCTTCTGCCGGAGCGAAGGTGGTCGCACTAGCACTCACTTCGCCGAGCAGCGAACCACCGCCGCAACCAACAAGCAGCATGGTTAGTAGAAAGCTAAAGGGCAGCAGCAAGCGGCGCAAGTGGGCAGGAATTTGGCGTAGGTATGGCATAGCCCAGGCATGCTACCAAAAGATAGGATTGCCTGCAACTCGAGTGTGACCAAAACTTGTAGGATCGTGTGGTCACCCACGTAGGGCCGGCGGCTTGAGCCGCCCGGCGTGGTCCGGTGCCAGTAAAACTTTATGGGTGTGACCAAAAGGCGTAGCAAGGGAGGATGCGCGGGAACCAGGTTCCCGCGCATCCTCCCACCACCCGGCAGCGCGTGAGGCGCAGCCCTACAAGATACTGCTGGTTTATTCCCCTGGGAGCGCGGGCGTCCCGCCCTCGCTCCCAGGCCGTTAGCCGCATAAACCAGCAGCATCCTACAAGTTTTGGTCACACCCAAACTTTATGTCACGCCCTCAACTAGGGTTACAGTTGTAGTATGATGAATCGTAGCATCATCCCTGTGCAACGGGGAGTTTCTTCGGAATCCATGCCCCCGCTCCCCACCGGAAGTATGGCATAGCCCTATCAGCCACCATATCATGAATCCTGCAACCATTTTGCTGCTCCTCTTGGCGACCGCCTGCGCCAGCTTGGCCCACCTTCTCTTAGGGCGACGCTGGCAGCAACTGCCGGTCTTCTGGCTTACCGCTTGCGTAGGCTGTTTATTGGCTTTTGGCTTCCAGTTACGGCTACCCCTCGCGTTGCCCCATCCGGCAGGTGTGCCAGTGCTTGAAGCGGTCTTGCTTGCGTGGCTACTGCTCATAGTTGTTTCGCGCCTACGGGTATGATATAATCGCCAACATTGTCGAGTTAAAACAACGCTTTGTAATGCGCGGCGACTGAGAGGCGAGGGCGCGAGGGCGCGAGGACGCGAGGGCGCGAGGGCGCGAGCGAGACACGAGGACGCGAGGACGCGAGACACGAGGACGCGAGATGCGAGATGCGAGATGCGAGATGCCTCACCGCCTCACCGCCTCACCGCCTCACCGCCTCATCGCCTCACCGCCTCACCGCCTCATCGCCTCACCGCCTCATCGCCTCATCGCTTTACACCTCACCGCCTCATCGCTTCACACCTCCCCGCATCGCAACACGCATGGAGGGCAGTTGTGTTCAAATGGATTGGAATCGGCCTTGGGGTGATTACACTCCTGCTCATTGGCTTCATCGTGGGCCTCGCCCTTGCGCCGGTAGGGGTACGTGAAGCCTTCCGTGACATCTTTATCATCATTTTGGGCCTCTTTACGCTCTTCAGTGTGGTTATGCTGATCGCCATTCTGGTTGGCCTGCTCTACACATTCAACCGCATTGAGCGCCTAGCGCGCAACAATGTGCTGCCTAAACTTGATGAAGCCTTGGTGAAACTGAACGATGTCCTTGCCAGCACCAAGACGATTGCCAGCGATGCGCGTGAGTCGGCCCATACGGTGACCGGATCGACAACGTTTGTGGCTGAGAAGGTGGTTTCACCAGTAATTCGGATCGCGAGTTTGGCGACCGGCGTGCGCGCTGCGGCAACCAGTTTGGCGCGTCGCGATCTTAACAACGGGGTTGAACTTCCATCTTCTGAGAAGTAGTGGTGCTATTGTTCACAATGAGCGGCCATTATGGTTATAATGTGGTAAGATCAGTCTGGTATGATCTGCTGTTAAGTGCAGGGGGCCAGAGGGGCCACAGCCCCCATGCGTGTGGAGTGAAGCCTTCCGACGGGGGTGCGGGGGCAAGGTTCCCGAAAAACCTTCCGGCGGGGGTTCGGGGGCAAAACCCCCGAAAAACCTTCCGGCGGGGGTTCGGGGGCAAAACCCCCGAAAAACCTTCCGGCGGGGGTTCGGGGGGGCAAAACCCCGAAAAACCTTCCGGCGGGGGTTTGG
>RSAS01000012.1:6129-10592 GCA_003934145.1 Candidatus Viridilinea halotolerans
GGGCAAGGCCCCCGAAAAACCTTCCGACGGGGGTTTGGGGGCAAGGCCCCCGAAAAACCTTCCGGCGGGGGTTTGGGGGCAAGGCCCCCGAAAAACCTTCCGACGGGGGTTTGGGGGCAAGGCCCCCGAAACAACCTTCCGACGGGGTCTTAGGGGCCGTTGGCCCTTCAACACAATGCGTATGGGGCGCGTAAGCCCACCCAACGAACAGGGCCGATGAACGAACAGCGTTTTGCATATGGTGGCCAGGCAGTGCTTGAGGGCGTGATGATGCGTGGGCGTCATCAGGCTACCGTTGCGGTGCGCCGTCCGAATGGCGAACTTGCGTTCAAGCACCTTCCGCTGAGCGGCGGGCCAACCAGTATCTGGGCGCGGCTCCCCGTGGTTCGCGGCCTGCTCGGTTTGAGCGAGGCACTACGGATTGGCAAAGAAGCGCTTGATTTCTCCGCCACCGTGGCCCTTGAAGAAGAGGAGGAAGATCTGCCCCCCTTGGTGCAGTGGGCCATCTTCGGCGGTGCCATGCTCATCGCTGTGACGGTCTTTGTGCTGCTGCCCTCAATGGTGGCCAATTACCTATATACCCAATTCGGTTTGCCCCTCTTAGTCCGTGAGCTGATCGAAGGTTTGATTAACCTCGTTCTCGTGGTGGCCTACATCTATGCCATTAGTCGGCTTGATGACATCCAGCGTGTCTTTGGCTACCATGGGGCAGAACACAAGGTAATCAATGCCTATGAAGCCGGTGTTCCCTTGACTGTCGAGGCAGTGCGACCCTTCACGCGCATTCATCCGCGCTGTGGCACTAGTTTCTTGGTTGTTGCTGCACTGATCGGCTTTGTAATCTTCCTCGCGGTGGCTCTCCTCCCGTTCTGGCAACGGGTTGGCGCTCGGGTGGTACTCATTCCCCTCGTTGCCGCTGTAGCCCTTGAATTCCTGCGTCTAACCGCTGCGAACTATCACCGACCCTGGGTGCGCCGTCTGCTCGCGCCGGCACTCTCTACCCAGTATCTCACCACGCGCGAGCCCGATGACGCAATGATAGCGACCGCGATCGCCGCCCTCGTCCCGGTGCTTGAGGCCGATGGCGTCGCCACCGTCGAGACTGAACGGGTCTTCGCGCTAGCCTCCGGAGGGCAGTACCATGGCGCTGGTAGGTAACATTAAGGACTTTGGCCTCTCCGACTTCCTCTACCTTGTGGATCGCGGCTATAAAACCGGCGGCCTCCACCTTTCCCACGAACAGGAGACGGCTTTGCTCTTCTTTGATAAGGGCAAGCTCATTATGGCCGCACGCAAGCCCGAGGATCAGCAGGCCGATCTGCTGGTGCGCCTCGGGCTGCTCAATGGTGACCAACTCGATCAGGCCCGGCAGAGCCTCTCTACGCAAGGCAATGGGGCTACCCTCACCCAGGTGATTGTTGACTCCCAGATCGCGTCGCGTGAGCAGATCCAGAGCGTCTTGCAGGGCTTCACCGAAGAATCGGTCTATGGACTCTTCGGTTGGCCTGAAGGCGAGTTCCGCTTTGAGCAGAACCAACGCCCCGCGCCTGATGCGCCCGTTGTTCCCATCCCGATTTCGGTTGACCACCTGATCATGGAGGGTGTGCGCCGTATTGATGAGTGGGGGCGGATTAAAGACCGCATTCCATCCACCGATATGATCGTGCGCTTTCTTGAACAGCCTGATGAGCGGGCGAAAGGGGTCAAACTGGCCCCCGAAGAGTGGCGGATCTTCGCCCGTATCAATGGTAAGGATACCCTCGCTGAGATTGCCCGTAAGACGAGCCTCAGTGAGTTTGATGTCTGTCGGATCGTCTATGGCTTCTTGACTGCCGGGTTGGTCGAGGTGCGGAAGAAACCGCCCGTCGCGGTCGGCCGTAGCGCGGCGGATGCGCCCAGGGTCAAGAAAAGCCTGGTGAACCGCATCATTAATCGCATCAAAGGCATGTAACACCCGATGTGCTTCAGCCAGGGCACAGACCATAGCGGAGGGCTGGTGTGCAGACTGTAAAAATGGTTATCAGCGGGGCCGTGAACGCGGGCAAGACCGAGTTCATCAAGGCGATTAGCGAAATTGAGGTCGTCTCGACTGAACGGCGTGCGACCGATGACACCAAGATGATTAAGAAGGAGACGACGGTAGCGATGGACTTCGGTCGTATCGCGATTGCCGACGATCTCGTGCTGCACCTCTTCGGGACGCCTGGTCAGAAGCGCTTCGACTTTATGTGGGAGATCCTCTCGGAAGGGATGCTCGGCTTGGTGATTCTTGTCGACAGTACCCGCCCCGAGACCTTCCGCGAGACGAATCGCATCATTGACTTCTTCGTCTCTTACCGCGACACGTCGTATGTGATTGCGGCCAATAAGCAGGATCGGCCCAACGCATGGTCGCCCGATGAATTGCGCCTGGCGCTCCGCCAGCCCCCGCACGTCAAGGTGCTGCCCTGCGTTGCTTCGGATCGTGATAGTGTCAAAAACGTGCTGCTTGAACTGCTCTACGTCATCCAGGAACGGAGCGAAGAGTAGGGTGGTTTGACCAATAGGGCCACGGCGTAGCCGTGGCCCTATTGGTGTCTCATGTATTGTGCAGGGCTGCGCCCCACACCCCGCCGGACGGCGGGAGGATGCGCAAGAACCTAGTTCCCGCGCGCACCCTTGCTGCGCCTGTTGCTCATACCCATGTGCCCCGCCGGACGGCGGGAGGATGCACGGGAACTAGGTTCCCACGCGCATCCTTTATTTTGCACAACAACAAGGGCCACGGCTACGCCGTGGCCCTTGTTGTTGTGCAGAATGAGAGCTATTGTGCCCGCACCCACTTTACTTTATCAAACCAAACCGTCGCTCCGCGTTCGCCTATCGCGCCGAGTTGCACGAAGCCCTCGTTGCCCTCGGCAAAGGTGTAGCGCCCTAGGTGTACCCAACTGGTCTGCGTGCGCTGGTTGATCGGCACCTCCAAGGTGCCGTCGCGGTGGTTGATAAGATAACGCGCCGCCGTGAGGGGTGCCGTGCGTGACGGACAGATTGGTACGTGGACATAAACATCGTACTCGGCCTCGACGGGGATGCGGGGCTGCCAGCGCGCCATTGGGGCACCCTGAGCTTCAGGGATGGCACGCGTCCAATAGGCATGATGGTTCTCGCCGCAACCCATCGCACTCGCGCCGAACTGGGTACTCTTCCAGAAATCGCCACCCAGTTCGTCAACAACGATCTCGCTGGCGGCGGGATCGCGCACCGGCGGCCCGGCGGCGGGGTCTTGACCCAACCAGAGGAAGGTCACTTCGAGTTCCGCTTGGTCGCCCACAATGCCGAGATCATCAAGCCACGCGCCATCGCCTACGTCAACGGCGGTCGGGAAGCGCACATAGCCGTGAGCGGCGCGACCACCGTTGTAGCCTTGGTAGTAGGCGGCGTGATCCATTGGCCAGCCCCAGGGCAGATCGGGGAAGCCGCGCCGCACCTGGTTCCAGTAGTCGTCGCGGGTATTGTGCGGGCCGACGTCGTAGACGGGCACAACCACGCTACGCCCCTGGTAGGTGAGGCGCACTTGGTACTCGTGGCCACCACGCGACGAAAGCGAACTGGTCGAGGGTAGCGAGGCAAAACGCGCCCGTGGCGGAATGATCCAGCCATTGGCAGTGCGCCCGCCCACCATCCCCTGGCGTGTCGCACGGACGCGGAAGGTTGGCGCAATCGCGTAGGTGTTCACCGAGGCGGCGTGTACGGTCGCCTCGCGGCTCGTGGTGTCCAAACTAAGGCCACGCACCGTCGGGGTCAGCCCCAAACTGCCCATCAGTGTCACGCGGTATTGGGCGTAACGAATTGGTGTTGTGAAGCCTACCACGCCATTGGGGGCCACTTCAGTGACCCATGGGAGCCAATGCTGGCCATCAACGCTGCCACGGACATCAAGGAGTGCAGCGGTGCCATTGGGAACGTCGGCGGTGTAGGTGAGAGCGAGGCGGCTGGTAGGCAAATTGAAACGTTGGGTGGCAGAAGTGTAGGTGCCGTACTGCTGAAAGCCGCTCAGATAAGCGGGCGGTGGTGAGGCGTTGCGTGTAAGGGTCAGGCTGCCGTCAGCCGAGCTCAGCACATCATCGGACTGAGCAAGGCTCGTGACGGAGAAGTGCGGCGTGGCATCTACGAGGCTCTGTGCCTGAGCGATACTCGCGGGTAGGGCGGTGGCTAGGATAAGCAGCGCCCAAACGATTCGCGACCACAACTGGGGGGTGCGCAATAGATCCTCCTTTTTCTACATACAGGGTAGAGGCCACACCGGGGTGGCTACGGGGGATTATAGCACAGCTTGCCCGTTTTGCTGAAATCAAGCTGATAGAAATCTGATAAAGAGATATGGGGGCGTGCCCCGATCCCCCGCCAGAAGGCTTAAGTTAGCGATCATGGGGCATGGCCCAATACCTTTCAAATAAGGGAGAGCATAGACCTCACAGGTCTTT
>RSAS01000741.1 GCA_003934145.1 Candidatus Viridilinea halotolerans
CCAAGTTTGCGCAGGTGCTCCGTCTGTTGCAAGGTGCGCTCGATGCCGTTGGCAATCGCGGTCGGGCTGTGGGGGTCTACCAAAATTGCAGCGCCACCTGCCACTTCGGGTAGGCTGCCGCTGTTGGCCGTCAGCACCGGTGTGCCGCATGCCAGCGCTTCGAGGACGGGCAGTCCGAAGCCTTCGTAGAGCGATGGGTAGACAAAAGCCTGTGCTAGATTATACAATGCTGGTAGCTCGCTGTCAGCGACAAAATCGAGGAACTTGACGCGCGCTTTGAGCTGCAAACGTGCGACGGTGGCAAAAATCTCCTCCTCCATCCAGCCGCGTCGCCCTGCAACCACCAGTGCCAGCGTCGGCGGAAGCTGTGCTTGCGCAAAGCCTTCCAGCAGGCGCACGAGATTCTTGCGCGGTTCGAGCGTGCCAACGAAGAGCAAAAAGTCCTTTGGTAGGCCCAAGGCAATCCGTGTCGCCTCTTGTTCTGCGGCGGGCAAGGGGCGGAAGCGCGTGTCTACGCCAGGGTAGAGCAGATGCACCCGTGGGCCATCAACTCCCAAGAGCCGCGCTAGATCATTGGCCGTCGCCTGCGAATCTACCAGTACCAGATCAGCTTGACGTAACGAACGTGGCACAGCTTTGGCCAAGTAACGCCGCAGGCCCGCCTCGGCACACTCCGGGTGTACCAGGAAGGTCAGGTCGTGAACGGTCAGGATCGTCTTGGCCCGTGTGGGCGGCAGCACAAAATCGGGGGCGTGCAGCAGATCAAAGCGGCCCACTAGCCATTCGGCGCGTAGCGGCAGGCGCATGCGCTGCCACAGAATGGTAAGCTGGCGCGGCGTGAAGGGGAGCGGGTGGGCCTTTACATGCGGGTGGGCCGCACAGAGCGCCTGTAATTCGGCCACATAGGGCGCGTCGGGCGGCAACCCCCCAGCGGCGTAAAAGAGGGTGTAGCGCAACTCCACATCCAGCCCTACCACCGCCCGCAGTAACTCGCGGGTGTAGCGTCCAATGCCCGCCCCTTGCCACGCCGCTGCCGTATAGTCAACGCCAATATGCATGGTAATTGTTCCTTCTTTCTTTGCGTGGCAAACTATTTCATGTTATGATTTGCTACAGTGTGTTTTGCCGTTTGGCAGAGAAGATGTTCGGGGTCATGGCCCCATGCGCACGTACCCCCGGTGGGGGTTTGGGGGAGGCGAAGCCCCCCCAAGAAACCTCTTCTTGTTCCGTTTTGGCGGCGAAGCCGCCAAAACGGAACAAAAAATGAGGTTTGGGGCGCAGCCCCAAGTGGGTTTTAGGGCGGCAGCCCTAAACGTAATGCGCATGGGGCCATGCCCCACCCCCCGCCAAATGGCGGAAGGAAAGGAGGCAGGCGGTGGTCAATGACCAGAAGCGTGCCGAAGGACTGCGCCACCTCCAGCGGGGCCTCGCCCTTGAACGGGCGAATCGCATCAGTGAGGCGGTACAACACTACCGCGAAGCTATTGCTTGCAATCCCCATCTGCGCGAGGCCCATAATGCGCTTGGGTTCTATTACCAGCGTAATGGCCTTTTGGCCAAGGCTGTCGAATCATTCCGTACCGTCGCAAGTCTTGATGGCGATTTTTTGGCCTATTTCAACTTGGGCTATGTGTTGGTTGAACTCGAACGCTACGAAGATGCGCTCGTCGCGTTCGCCCAGTGTCTTAGTTTGGCCCCCGAAGACTCGGCAACCCATTTTGAGTTGAGTCTCATCTATTTGAGTCGTGGCCAATATCTCGATGCCATCAACCACCTCCAGTTGCCCCTGCGCAGCTACCCCGAAGATTGGGAGGTTCACAATCTGCTCGGACGCTCGCTGCTCGGCATGCGCCGCTACGATGAGGCGGTGGCCGCGTTTGGCCGCTCTTTGTTGCTGGCCGGTACGCCCTACGCTCAGGCTGAAGTGATTGATAATATTAATACGGTCGAACGCCACCGCGAGTTTCGCCAGCTCAATACGGTTAAAGATCAGCTCTATGCCGAAGAGGGCGTGATCTACCTCGGTTCGGCTGCTGACGACGGCCTGCAACTCAGCGAACATCAAGATTTCCACTTTACCTATCCCGATGTCGCGACAACATTGCAACGCCTTCAGGCA
>RSAS01000560.1 GCA_003934145.1 Candidatus Viridilinea halotolerans
CCCTTCGGGGGTACGGGAGCATGGCCCCCGAAAAATCCCCCTTCGGGGGTACGGGAGCATGGCCCCCGAAAAATCCCCCTTCGGGGGTACGGGGGCGAAGCCCCCGAAAAATCCCCCTTCGGGGGCACGGGGGCGAAGCCCCCGAAAAATCCCCCTTCGGGGGTACGGGAGCATGGCCCCCGAAAAATCCCCCTTCGGGGGTACGGGGGCGAAGCCCCCGAAAAATCCCCCTTCGGGGGCACGGGGGCGAAGCCCCCGAAAAATCCCCCTTCGGGGGTACGGGGGCGAAGCCCCCGAAGAAAAGCCCCTCCCGTAGCCCCCAAGAACCTACTACAAAAGATAAAAGGTCTAGATACCATTCTAGGTTACCAGAAACCCGTATACATCCGTTAGGCAACATGGTATAGTTGTAGCCCGGTGGCGCATGCGCATGGCGCACCGAGCGGATGCGACGGAGTGAAGCTATGTCGGAGCATGATCAACTGCAATTTATGCCGCTAGACCTCGATACTTTTACGGGGAGCGAGCGGTTCATGGCGGGGACGCGGCTGGGTGCAGCTTTTAGCCAGGGCATGCGCTCCTATCTGCGTGCGGCCTACACCGAGGCTATCGAACATTTTAAGGCGGCTCTGATTGCGGCCTACGTTGACGGCGAAGAACAGGCCCAAATCTTTGAACGTGAACGGGCGATCATCTACCTCTATATCGGCAATGCCCTCGCTTTCCAAGATGACTGGGACGCGGCGCTGCGCGAATACCTTGAGGCGGTGCAGACCGACCCGCAGCTCGCCGAGGCCCACTACAATCTGGGGGTCTCGTTTGCTGCTATGGGCCAGATTGATCGTGCGATTGCCGCCTTCAAAGAGACTCTCGAACACAACCCGGCCCTCTACGAAGCCCACTTTGCGCTCGGACGCTGCTACCAACTCGCCGATGATGCCGGGCGTGCCTACATCCACTACAGTAGCGCCTGCAATGCCCGCCCCCAAGCCGCCGAGCCCCGCTACTATATGGGCCTTATGCACCAGAGCCACGGCGCCCACGAGTTGGCCCAGCGTTGCTTCGCCGAAGCACTGCGCGTCGAACCCACCTTCGTCTCGCCCGACCCTGAACCCGGTGAGAGTGCGCTTGTCACGCGCAGCGAAGATGAGGTGGCCCAGTGGTACTATCGCCTCAGCAACGCACTCAAGCAGCAGCGCTACGAGGATGAGGCCGAGCGCATTTATCGCGCCCTGCTCCAGTGGCGTCCGCAAGAGTACCATGCTCATTACCTGCTGGGTAACCTGCTCGCCCGCCAGCGCCGCTTCGACGAGGCCCTGGAGGAATATGCCAAGGTGCCGCCCCAACACCACCAGTACGTCGAGTCGCGTCTGCGTATGAGTGCCGTGCTGCGCATGCAAAAGCAGACCAAGCATGCCTACGATCTGCTCTTCGAGTGCGCCCGTCTTAATCCGGGCAATGGCCAACTCTTCCTTAACATGGGCAAGTTGCTCTACGATATGGGCCTCAATGCCCAAGCCGTGCGTGCCTTCGAGCGCGCCGTGCAGCTCTTGCCGTACGACCCCCAAGCCCACTATCTGCTCGGCTTCATGTACTCCAGCCTGGGCCGCGAAAATTGGGCCTTAGCCGCTTGGCGCAAAGCGGTCGAGTTGGCCCCCGATGCCCATTCACTCCGGTTCGACCTTGGCTACATGTATGCCCGGCGCGGACGCTACGACCTCGCTGCTCATGAGTTTCAACACGTCCTCGACCACTGGCCCGAAGATGTTGAAACCAGCTTCATGCTCGGCCTCTGCTTCAAAGAGTTGGTCGAACCCGCCCGTGCCATCCCGCTCTTCGAGAAGGTACTTCGCCGCAACCCTCGCCACGCCCAAGCGCTCTATTTCCTTGGCGCATGCTACCTACAGATCGGCAATACATCCCTCGGTAAAGCCTACCTGCGTCGCTACGACCACCTCGCCCGCCAAAGCCCGACTCCCCCTCCCGGCAGTGCCGCCCAGCGTCGCCGCAACAATGCGACCAAACATTCATCCTAGAGGGATGCGGGATGCGGCGGGATGCGAGGATGCGAGGATGCGAGGATGCGAGGATGCGAGGATGCGAGGATGCG
>RSAS01000316.1:0-1298 GCA_003934145.1 Candidatus Viridilinea halotolerans
ATGTCCGTCGCTGGCGGCGTCTCCAAGGCGTTTGCCCGTGGCCAGCAGGTTGGCTGTGAGGCGATGCAGATTTTTTGCAAGAACGAGCGCCAGTGGCAGGCCAAACCGCTCCCACCCGACGAGATTGCTGCGTTCAAAGCCGAACAAGCACGCAGCGGCATCGGCCCCGTGGTTGTTCACGATTCCTACCTGATCAACTTGGCAGCGCCCGCCGATGAGCTCTGGGAGAAGTCCATTGCAGCCTTTTGCGATGAACTAGAACGCTGCGCGTTGCTTGAAGTGCCCTACCTTGTCACCCATCCGGGTGCCCACACGGGCAGCGGCGAGGATGCCGGGTTGGTGCGTGAGGCAGCGGCGCTCAACCGCATCTTTGAAGCGGGCATTGGCGCTCCGGTGATGGTACTCCTAGAAACAACCGCCGGGCAGGGCACGAGCCTCGGCAATCGCTTTGAGCATATCGCCCGCCTCTTCGAATTGGTGCCTTATCACGAGCGGATGGGTGTCTGTGTGGATACGTGCCACATTTTTGCCGCAGGCTACGATCTGCGCACCCCTGAAACGTATGCAGCAACGTTTGAGGCTTTTGGGCAAATCATTGGCCTTGAACACATCAAATGTTTCCACCTCAACGACTCACAAAAAGCCCTGGGTAGTCGGGTTGATCGCCATGCGCATATTGGGCAGGGCGAAATTGGCCTTGAAGCCTTCGCCCTCTTGGTGAATGACCCGCGTTTCAAGCATGTTCCGATGATTATCGAGACGCCCAAGGAAAAAGAGATGCTTGAGGATATTGAAAATCTTACGTTGTTACGCTCTCTGGTAAAGGACTAGGAGAATGAAGATGTTACCCAAAGTCTTTCTGTTTGGTGCAGCAGCCGCAGCGGGCTATGCTGCGTGGCGCTGGCTAAACCGCCAAAACGAGGTATTCGATCCACCGGCCCACACGCCGTCGCCACAGCGTCAGCCGCCGAGCCGCACCTACACGCCCACGCCAGTTCCGGCGACTTCGGCTGAGGCGCCCGCCACCAACGGGCCACGTCGCGTGGTGACCACCCGTGTGCATCGTGGGGCACCGCCCGCGATGCCGCCGCGTACGCCGGTGTCGAGTGCGTTTACGGTTGCCCCTGTCGCGTCAGTTGCTGAGGAAACGCCGCTCCCTGAGCCGGTTGAAACCGCCCCGGTGGTCGAAGCCACTCCGATTATTGAAGAGGCGCCGGTGACGGAAGCGCCCGTGGCGGCTGAAGAAGCGCCCGTGGCGGCTGAAGAAGCGCCCGTGGCGGCTGAAGAAGCGCCCGTGG
>RSAS01000316.1:1398-10439 GCA_003934145.1 Candidatus Viridilinea halotolerans
TGGCGGCTGAAGAAGCGCCCGTGGCGGCTGAAGAAGCGCCCGTGGCGGCTGAAGATTCTGCGCCTGAAGCACCGCCCGCCCCCGCGCAGCCGAACCGTCGCCGCAACCGTCGCTGAGTTTTTACAGCACTCTCCGACAAAGCCAAGCCCCCACCAGTCTGCTCGACTGGTGGGGGCTTGGCTTTGTCCATTTTTGCTGCTTTTTGGGTAAGTGTTCACCCTCGGGAGGCTTAACGTAATGCGTATACGCAGCCGCGCCGCTTCACGCCAAAAGCCGTCCCTCATTCGAGCCAGAGCCGCCGCGCATCGAGCGAATGCGCCAGATGAGGTTGCCCAGGGTTGCGCCAAAACGGTTGATCATGTTCTGGCGATCGCGGACTTGGTCGTTGATTTGGCGCTCCATTTCGCGGAGTTGCTGGTCATCGGCATCAGGGTTTGCGGCATCGCTCCGTACAACCTCGAACTGCACATCACCGAGGCTAAAGGTGGCAGCGACATCAACGAGTTGGGAAATGGCCTCGTATGGCGGAGCCAATTTAAGCTTAGCCCGCACCAACATGCTGTGTTGACGCGCAAGCGCGATGATTTCACGTAGCGCCGCGCGGGCTGCGCTCGACTCGAAGAGCGTTGTGCCATCAAGGTGTAAACAGAAACCCTCACAGCCCGCTGCCGCCATCTGATGAATCAGTTTGGCATCAAGGTGCTCGAACGGGACATTAGTTTCCCAGCCGACAGCAATGTTTGCTGCACTAACTTGGGTAAGAAACTCGTCAAACCATGGCCGTTCGAGGGTAAGGTCGAGTTCAGGAATGAGGTAGTGGCGCAGGCCGAATTCCGCAGCGACGCTGCGCATCTCAGCGACAATCTGGGCCGGTGGGCGCAGTACAAAGCGGCCATCAGGTTCTATTGCGCCCACTACCAGCGTCGTTTGCAACTCGCCGCCTGCGGCGCGCAACAGGTAATCCTCCAAGGAGAGAAGGTGGCGTGCTGGCAATGGGAGGGCATCTACCTTTAAGGCGGGCGTAGCTGTATGCGAACCAGAGAGTTGGTCAAACCAGTGTAAGACACTTGTACAGACGTGAGCGGCATCAAGGCCACTGCGGCTCATCTGGATGGACAAGCTACGCATGTCGTTGTTGCGCGGCAAGGCCGCCATCGCCGCGTTGATCGTCTCCGGTAGCTCACCCGCAAGCACCACAACCTGTGGACGAAATGATTGCAGTGGCTGAAACGCCGTAGTAAAGGGCGTCTGTGGGGTTAAACCCACATCATAAATACGCACGATATGGCGACGCTGCTCCAGCAGGGTCGCAAGGTAAGCCAGGGTAAGGGGTGGGTAGATCGGCGTCCCCGGCGAGGGCAACGCGATAAGGGCAATATTCAAGATAACACCTCTTTCCCAAGCAGTTTAGAAATGAGATCTTGGCTGATACTATAGCATAGTCCAGCGCAAGATGTCGTTAAAGCGTTAATGCAGGATGCTGGCAAGCAAAGTGAATAATCTTTCATCCAATGCGCATCAGACGACAGCGTCGTTCAGATTCGGTTCGCGCTGCATCAGTGGCAGGGTGAAAATGAAGCGACTGCCACGGCCCTCTTCGCTTTCGACCCAGATACGGCCATTATGGCCTACAATAATCTGCTGGCAAATGGCTAAGCCTAGCCCCAGGTGCGAGCCATGCTGGACGGTTTTGTGTTCGAGGCGATAGAATTGATCAAAGATCTTCTGCTGCTGATCGGCTGGTACGCCAATGCCGGTGTCGGTAACATGCACATGGATTTCCGTCGCTTTGACCTCCGCGCTGAGCATCACCCGCCCCCCGGCGGGGGTGGCTTTAAGGGCATTCTCCACCAAATTGGTCAAGACCTGATCAATGCGCTGACTATCCATAAAAATCTCGGGCAATTGATCGGGCAACTCGGTCGTAACGATCAAACCCGACTGTTCGGCCTGCACCTGAAAGCGATTGCATGTTCTACCGATCAGATCGTATAGATTAGCCCAGTGGCATTGTAGGCGTAGATGGCCTGCATCCATGCGATTAAACTCAAGCAATTCGGTGATCCGGCGATTGAGTTCTTCAGCGCGTTCCACAGCCAGATCCAAAAACTCGCGCTGCATCTCATTGAGCGTGCCGGTGCGCTCTTGCACCACCACTTTGAGAAAACCACTGAGCGTATGCAGGGGATTGCGCAGTTCATGCGACACCATTGAAATGAACTGCCGCTGGCGCTCTTCTTGACGCTTCTGTTCGGTGGTATCGTGGAGCGTAAAGGCGACGAGGTTCTGTTGTTCGGCATTGAGACGCACGAGAGAGCCATAGATTAGGTAGTGGCGCTGCTGATCATCTTGACCAATTTGGATGGATGCATGGATTATATCTTGCTCATTCTGATGTAAATCGCGGTTGATTTCTTCTAGTTTCTCACGTAAATTACCGTTTTGGGCTGTACTATGCTGTAGGGCGCGATAGGCAATCGGATTCGCCAACATCGTTGCGCCTTGCTCATTCAGCACGAGCAAACCATCGCCAATATCATCAAGCACCGCTTCGAGTAAGCGTCCTTGGCGGGCAAGTTTGGTGTGCAATTCGGCATTATGAATGGCAACACTGGCCTGAATACTAAACGAGGTCAAGTGACGGGCATCGGTATCCGTAAAGGTACGGGCCTCGCTGTCCACCACAGTCAGTGCCCCCAAGATTTTACTATTGGGGTCAATAAGCGGCACGCTCAAGGCTGAAAGCACCCCCATCTGTCTCAGCCCATCCCATGCGGGATCATCTTCAGCGGTATCAATAATGATTGGCGTGCGTTGCGTCGCCGCACGACGCACCAAATTCTCCGCCCAGTCGGTCTGTAGCGTAAAACGTTCATCACTGCTCAGCGTATGGTGCGTAAACTGTTCGCCATGCACCTTCGTCAAGGCAGCGGCGCGCACTCGTGGTGCGCCCAGCATCTGCACCAAGCTATCGAGAATTTGGCTTAATACCGCCTCAAGGCTGAGCGAACCTGTAATCGCACGCAGACTCTCTTCGAGCGCCTGCTGACGCCGGTTACGCAAACGGAGGTCACTGTTCGCCACCTCAAGCTCGGCCACCTGTGCAAGCTGATCATTGCGCACCGCTTCGAGCAACATGCGGCTACGTTCGACTTGGGTCAGGCGTTGTTTGGCAGTAAAAAACGCGAGAGAAAAAAAAACAAAGACACCAAGAAGTAGCCCAACGACAACGAAGGGTTGATCAGTTGGCACAAAGGCTTGAGGGAGACGCAGAGCAAGCGCGACGAGGTGGAGTTGACCAAGCAGAGCCGGAACTACGAGGGGCCAATAGATGGCATAGCGATAACTGAGGTAGAGCGCCTTGATCCCCATGGCGACATAACCGGGAACGATGGCCAGCGTCAGTGGGCCACTGAAGAGCAAATAGGCAACAAGAGCCGCATCACTCACAACGGAAGCGATGAGCAAGGCCCAGAAGACACGACGCTGCTCGGTTTCCTTGACACGCCACAGCGCTATGAGCAGACCGAGGTTTATAATGGTGTAGAGGGTCATAGCGTGCGTGACAGCGACACCTCAAAGAGTACAGGGTATAGAAGGTAGGAGCTAGGAGATAGGGATGCTCTGCATGTCTTCAGACGGTAACGTGGCTTGAAACCATACCTTCACGTTGGCATTCCTACATCCGCGCACCTTCGCCTTCCCAGTACGCTACGGCTCAAACTTATACCCCAGATTGCGCACGGTCACGACATAACGGGGATGCTCAGGATCGCGCTCCACCTTTGTGCGCAGGCGGCGCACATAGACCGCAACAAGGTTACTTTCACCTTCGTAGTCGTAACCCCAAACCTTGCTTAAAATCTGACTAATGTTTAGAATACGCCCTGAGTTCTTCATGAGGTAGTAGAGGAGACGAAACTCAAGCGGCGTCAACTCAACCACACGGCCATCGGCAAAGAGCACTTTGTGTTCCACCGGATCGAGGGTAATATCGCCTTGACTCAGCCGTGAGGATGGATTGAGCATATCGCTATTGCGGCGGCGCAAGACGGCTTCAACCCGCGCCAAGAGCTCTGAAGGCTCGTAGGGTTTCACCAAGTAATCATCGCCCCCGATCTGCAAACCCATCACGCGATCCTGAAGTTGCGACCGTCCGGAGAGAAAGATGATCGGCACATCGGAATTACGTCGAATCTGACGGCAAATATCAAAACCGCTTGCTTTGGGCATCATCACATCAAGCAGGATCAAGTCAGGTTTGTACTGCTCTACCGCTTGAAGAATACCCGGAGCGTCATAGGCTTTACACACCCGATAACCCGCTTCTTCTAGCACAAAGGAGGTCAGCTTAACACTAGGAATATCATCATCAGCTACCAGAATATGCATAGGTTTACTCCTTGCCCAGTTCGTTGGTGTGCATAACCAAGCGCACGGGATGACTATTGTTACGCCATCTCGACACACCCCTCTCATTCTAACGCTAAATATTACCAGAAAGTTACGTAAGTTGGGGTATTTGATGAGAGAATTGTTAGAATTCATGGCGTGCAAGAGGTACGGCGCCGCCGTACCTCTTGCACGCCATGATTAAGGGGGCATGGGGCTTACGCCCCATGCGCATTAACTTAAGGGGCCTGCGGCCCCTAAAACCCCGCTGGAAGGGGAAATTTTTCGGGGGCCAAGCCCCCGCCCCCCCGCCGGAAGGCCCGTTAGGGGCTTACGTTAATGCGTGTGGGCTTACGCCCCACACCCCGCCGGACGGCGGGAGGATGCGAGGGAACCAGGTTCCCTCGCGCACCCTTCCTAAAGCTCACTCCCGCCCCTTTTGGGGAGCTGTGCCCCAAGCCCCCGCCGGAACACTACGCCAGCGCCAAATCGCGGCGCTTCTTCTCGCGGCGCCGCTCGTCCGAACTGAGCAACTTCTTGCGAATACGCCAGCCCTTCGGCGTCACCTCAACGAGCTCGTCGTCGCCGATATACTCAACCGCGTCGTCGAGCGAGAGGCTGCGTGCCGTATCGAGGCGAATCACCTCCGCTCCCTTGTTGTTGCGCATGTTGGTCAGGTGCTTCTCTTTGCAGATATTCACCTCGAGGTCAACATCACGAATGTGTTGGCCTACGACCATCCCCGCGTAGACATCCTCACCCGGCGTGACAAAGAAGGTGCCGCGATCCTGCACCTGATTGAGTCCGTAGGTGCTCACCGTACCGCTTTCCGAAGCGATCAGCGAACCATTTTCGCGCGTCTCCAACTCACCCGCCACCGGCTCGTAGCCGTAGAAGAGGCTGTTGAGGATGCCCGTGCCCCGTGTCGCCGACAGGAACATCTGGCGGAAGCCGAGTAGCCCACGCGTCGGCACCAAGTAGACGTAGTGAACGCTGCCGTCGTCACGCACATGCATGTCGCGCATCGCGCCCTGCCGCCGCCCCAAGAGCTCCACAACCACTCCCTGGTAGTCGCTGGCTACCTCAATCTCCACCAACTCCATCGGCTCGAGGCGCTCCCCCTCTGGCCCCTGCTGGAAGATCACCTCTGGCTTAGAGACCTGGAACTCATAGCCTTCGCGCCGCATCGTTTCGATCAGGATACCCAAATGCAACTCGCCACGTCCGGCCACCAAAAAGACATCGGCACTCCCCGTATCCGCGATGCGTAGCGCCACATCACGCGCCATTTCCTGGTAGAGCCGCTCACGCAGCTTGCGTGAAGTCACAAACTGCCCCTCGCGTCCGGCAAAGGGGCTCGTATTGACGCCAAAGGTCATGCGTACCGTCGGATCTTCCACGTTAATCGTAGGCAATGCCTCAGGTTGCTGGGCATCCGTAATCGTATCGCCGATGTTGGCATCAGCAATGCCCGCCAGGGCGATAATATCGCCCGCATGGGCCGTTTCGACCTCTTGGCGGTGCAGGCCATTGTAGACAAAGAGTTGGTTGAGCTTGGCCGGTGTCTGGTTGCCCTCGCGGTCAATACGCACCAACGGCTGGCCCTTGGTAATCGTACCGCGATAGAGCCGCCCGGTGACAATCTTGCCCTTGTAGTCGTCATAGCTACTCGTTGTCACCAAAAACTGCGCCGACGCCTGCGCATCAACATCAGGCGGCGGAATACGATCCACAATCGCATCGAAGAGCGGCTCTAGCGAATCGTGCATCTTCAGCGGCGAACGCCCAGCATGGCCCGTCAGCGCATTCGTATAGATCGTCGCAAACTCCACCTGCTCATCACTCGCACCGAGATCAACAAAGAGATCAAAGGCCGCATTCATCACCCAATTGGGGCGCGCCTGGGGGCGATCAATCTTATTGATCACCACAATCGCCTGATGACCGGCTTGGAGCGCCTTGCGCAGCACAAATTTCGTCTGCGGCATCGGGCCATCCACCGCATCAACCAGCAGCAGCACCCCATCCACCATATTCATCACCCGCTCCACCTCGCCGCCAAAATCGGCGTGGCCGGGCGTATCCACAATATTGATCTTCAAACCCTTATAGATCACCGCCGTCGTCTTGGAAAGAATCGTAATGCCGCGCTCGCGCTCAAGTGCATTAGAATCCATCACCCGATTTTCGACCGCCTGATTCTCACGAAAAATGTGGCTCTGCTTGAGCAGCGCATCAACCAACGTCGTCTTCCCATGGTCAACATGGGCAATGATCGCAATGTTCCGAATGTCGTTACGGCGCATAAAACCTCAGCACCCTACTGGTGCACTAAGCAATAGACACGCTTTGCGCTCAGGGGGCTACTCGCCGCCTGAGCGCTTCGTCTACGTCTCATTGTACCATAGACAAGGTTCGTAACAACTTTACAGTTTGCGCCATGGGTAGTGCCGACTAAAGTCGGCACTACCTGGCGATGGTGCTGCTCGTGGTTGGAGGAGGCGCGGCTGGCGCACACGCTGCCGGCGATCGCTGGGCTGGCGCGTAGCCCCGCCTGGCTGCCCGCCGGGGATGGGCTGCCGCCGGAATTGCGCCCGCTGCTGCCGCCCTTGCGTGCGGTGAGCCGCGAGGTTGGTGCGGCGCTCAGTGCCGAGCATAGCGCGAACCGCGTGCGCCGCCTGCGCGACGCGCAGCAGCAGATCGCAGACCTGACGAAGCGCCAGGTCTGAGAAGCGAGTGGCGCGTTGCGCCCGCTGATCGCGACGCTCGCCACCTGGCAGCGGGTGCTGGCTGAGACGCTTGCACAGGCGGAGGCGGCATCACGCGCCAGCGGCCATCTCGCCAACCCCTTCCGCTCAGCGGGCAACCCGCTCGACCCGCGCACCAGCGACGATACGGCGCTCTTCAAGGGGCGGGCGAGCCTCTTTCGCCAACTCGAAGGTATCCTGAGCGACGCGGGGCGGCGCCCGCCCCCGCTGCTCGTGGGCGGGCGGCGCAACGGCAAGACCTCCATCCTGCGCTTCCTGCCAACCCGCCTGAGCAGCCGCATCGCCCCCGCCTTCGTCTCGCTACAGAAACCAGCCGACGGCCTGATTGGCCTGCTGGGGCGTTTGGCCGACGCGATCACCGCCGAACTGCAACGCACGCCGGGCCTCGGCGTGCCGCCCCTGCTCGACCGCAAGCAGCTCCAGCAGGATGCCTTCGCCGCCTTTGGCGTCTGGATGGACGCGCTGGAGCGCTGGCTCGATCAGCGCGTGCTGCTGCTGGCGATTGATGAGTATGAGGCGCTCGAAGAGGGCATGGGGCGCGGCTGCTACGACGAACGCATTCTCGCGCTGCTGCGCAGCCTCATCCAAGATCGACGCCAGATCGCCGTGCTGCTCTCGGGCGTCCACGAACTGGACGAACTCGCGCCCATCTGGGCGAGTCGCCTGATCAACACCGTGCCGCTGCGCGTCGGCTTCTTGGTCGAAGACGACGCTCGCGCCCTGCTACGCGAGCCAGCCCCCGCCTTCCCGCCCGCGACGCTGGCCGCGGTGAGCGACACACTGCTGGCGCGTACCCACTGCCAACCCTACCTGCTCCAGGTCTACGCCTACTCACTCGTCGAGCATCTGAACGAGACAGGGCGGCGCAGCGCCACGGAGGCCGACGTCGCCGCCGTCGAGGAGCTTGTCCTGACTCGTGCAACGAGCTACTTCAGCGACCAGTGGCGCACAGAGAGCGGCGGGCCACTGGGCGAACAGCTCCTCGCCGCGCTGGCCCAGCGCGGGCCAATGGATGCCGAGGCGCTGCGGGCGCTGGTGAGCGACGAGGCCAACTTCACACGCACCCTCAAGCGCATGACGCGGCGCACCATCGTCATCCGCGACGCCACCAGCAGACGCTACACCATCAGCATCCCACTGCTCGCCACCTACATCCGGCGCGAGAGCGCGTTGTAGGAAGGGGGCGCGCGGGAACCTGGTTCCCGCGCACCCCTCCCCCGTCCGCGTTGCGCCTTCACGAGCCGTGGTAAGCTAGAGCAGTGGCTTACAGAACCGAAGAACTGAGGGGTTCGAGGCGGCAAAGCCGTCCTCAAGCCCCCACACTACGCAAGGAACAGATCATGCCCACCATCCGACTCGGCCCGTGTGCCGACGTGCCCGAAGGCAGCGGGCGCACCTTCGTCGCTGGCGGACGGCACATCGCCGTCTTTTGCGCCGAAGGCAATTTCTACGCCATAGACGACAAATGCTCCCACGCCGATGCTTCGCTCGGCGCAGGCGAATTCGACCCCGATACGCTCTGTGTCGCGTGCCCGCGCCACGGCGCCAGCTTCGATGTGCGCAGCGGCGCTGTCCGCAGCCTCCCCGCCTTCAAGCCCGTCGCGAGCTACCGCGTCGTGGTGGATGAGGCAATATTATTTGTTGAGTGTCCCGATTAAGAACTTGACTTTGTGTCCTATTCTGTTTAGAATGGGTACTGGAAGGGTGCGCGCGGGAACCAAGTTCCCGCGCATCCTCCCGCCGTCCGATGGGGCGTGGGGCCTTTACCGCCCCATACGCATGAACGTAAGCCCCTAGCGGGCCTGCCGGCGGGGTTCGGGGGCATGCAAATAAGACCTCACAGGTCTGCTCTTCTGCACTGGAACGCCATCAGCAAAGACC
>RSAS01000679.1 GCA_003934145.1 Candidatus Viridilinea halotolerans
AGTGCAGAAGAGCAGACCTGTGAGGTCTTATTTGAAACGTATTGGGCCATGCCCCACCGCCGGATGGCGGCTTATCCTAGCGCTGCGCGCAGCGCGGCGAGCGGCAGGCCCTCGGCGGCGTCGCCGTCGCTGCCGGCGAGGCTGCTCCAGAGGATGAGGCTGGATGGCGTGAGGGGGTAGTGGCTGGCGAGATCGCGTAGGAGTTGGCTCAGGGCGTTGAGTTGGATGTTGGTGTTACCCGCCGGCTCTTCGGGCCAGGTGCTGGGGCGTTCGAGGGCGATGCCGATGCTGGTGAGGTTCAGGTTGAACCAGAGGCCGTCGGCGCTGGCCATGCCCGCGTGCCACGCGGCGCGCTCTTCGTCTACCAACTGGTAAATGGTGCCGTCGAGTGCGACGAGGTAGTGGGTGGTGAAACGCGAACCCACGGCGCTCATCTGGCTGAGAATGCGTTCGCTGTCGCCAGGGACGGCGTGCAGGATCACCTGCTCGATGGTGCGCCCGTTGCGGCTGGTGTGGGCCATGGCGAGCGGGTTCGGGCGCACGATGGCCAACTGATCATCCAGCGGCGCGGGGGTCGTGTCGGCGCTTGCGGCCCGTGCCATGCCCAAGACTTGCGCGGGTGGGGTGGCGCCGTGCTTCACGAGATCGTTCATGCGCCGCACGTCGCTCCAGCGCGGCACGAGATTGTAGAGCGTATCGAGCGCGTAGATCTGGATGGCGTAACGCGCCCCTGAAACCGCGATTTGGTAGGATGCGGCGAGGGGCGTGCCGATGCCGAGTTGGCGGGCGCGCTGGTGGAAGGCCCAGTCGGGGCGGTAGGTCTGCCCGGTGGCACGGTAGGTAGCGCCGAGCAACGCCTCGCGCACGCGCACGTCGCCCGCTGCCGTGGCATTGCCAAGTTGGCTGAGCAGGCGCACGTCCGACCAGTTGGGCACGAGGTTGTAGAGCGTATCGGCGGCAAAGACCTGGTAGGCGTACTGTTTGCCGTCTACGGTGATGTTGGCGCTCTTGCCGACGGGCGGCCCCATGCGGTTGATCAGCGCAAACTGGTGGAAGGCCCAGTCGGGGCGGAAGGTCGAACCACCGAGTTGGTAGGTCTCGTCGAGCAGACGTCGGCCCAGACCTGCGGGCGGGATGCTGCCGTTGAGCAACTTGGTGAGTGTCTGCACATCGCCCCAGTTGGGCACCTCGCAGAAGAGCGTCTCGCGGGCGAAGGGCTGAAAGTCATACTGCTTGCCCTCCACCGTGATGGTGCGGCTGGGTGCCATCGGCACGCCGAGGCTCTCTTTGGTGGCATACTGATGGAACGCCCATGCGCCATTGAAGCCCTGGCCGCCCGACTTTTGGCGGAAGCTCTCTTCGCGCATCTGCTCCAACAACAGTTCGGTGGCTGGCTCGATCACATTGGGTTCAGGTTGGGGCGTTGGCGAGGGCGACGGCGGCGCACTGTTGCCCAAATAGGCGTTGACACTGCCCCAAACCCAATCTTTGGTTACTGCACGGCCAGGACAACTCTTTTCGTTGGTGTAGTCGCGGTGGAAGGAGATGAGTTTATTGGGCGCAATATTGAGGCGCCGCGAAAGTTCGCCCATCACCGCGAGCGAGAACTCCCAGACGCGCCCGGCGGGGCGCACGGTATCGAAGTAACCGACCATCTCTAAGCCAATCGAGTACCAGCCCTGCGCGACCGAGCCATTGCCGGTGCCGGCGTGGATGCCCACCTGCGACATCGGTGAGGCGAGCCAGATCCCATCGGGGCCGACGAAGATGTGCGGGCCGGCCCACCAGCCCTTGCCCGCATAGAAACGCTGAATCCCGCGCATTGTCGTCAGACCGGCCCACTGCGCCTCGGTGGGGCGGTAGGTGTGGTGCAGCACCAAGCGCGTCGGCGCAATTCGTCCGAAATTGTAGTTGGCCACGTACGTACGCCACTCGTCAACAGAGAGGCGGCGGTTGATGAAGGGCGGCGACCCTTCGGTGGGGAAGTCGGACATGGGGGGGCCTTTCTTGTAGAACCCAAGAACAGAGAACCCAAGAACAAAGAACCCAAGAACAGGAGAACAGGAGAACAGGAGAACAGGAGAACAGGAGAACAGGAGAACAG
>RSAS01000307.1 GCA_003934145.1 Candidatus Viridilinea halotolerans
CCTCGCTCCACCGCATCAGAATGCGGCGTAGCAAAAAACTGTATACCTGAGAGGGGTTTGGGGGCTGTGCCCCCAAGCAATCCCCCGTTCGGCAGGGGTTTGGGGGCACGGCCCCCAAACAATCCCCCGTTCGGCGAGGGCTTGGGGGCACGGCCCCCAACCAATCCCCCGTTCGGCAGGGGTTTGGGGGCACGGCCCCCAAACAATCCCTCGTTCGGCGGGGGTTTGGGGGCACGGCCCCCAAGCAATTCCCTCACAAAAAAACAGAGTTTGGGGCTTGCCCCAACAGCGGGGCGTGGGAGAACTAGGTTCTCTCATATCCTCACAAGAAGGGCGAATCGTTAGACCAATGCTCTGTGCTATTGCCCGCATCACGGGGGACGAGTTGACCCGGGCACGGGCCACCGGGAGTTGTGGCACTATCGCCAATCATTGTACCGCTGCCCTCATCAAAACGGTAGAGCGCAGCGGTATTGGCATCATTCGGGTGGGGCGCACTGGGCCGCGTAAAGTTGCTGGTATAGCGCACAATGTTGGAAATACGCAGATCATCAAGCAGGCCGGTGTAGTAGAGGCTACCAGCGACATCGTGCTTTTCGGCACCGAGAACGAGGAAGGGATCGCTGTTGGGGTAGCTTGTAGTACGTCCAGTGCGATAGTCAATGCGCCCGGTGGGGCCAGTAGCCTGACCAGCAAGTTGCCCATCAACAAAGATGCTCATCTGGCCGGTCGTGGCATTGCGCGTAAAGGCGATGTGGTGCCATTGGCCATCAGTGACCGGAATATTGCCACAGAGGTGTTCTTCACCATTGCTGTTGTTCACCCCTGCAATGATCTGACCACCCATAATGGCAATGCCATAGTCGCCGTAATCGTCGGTTGAGCCAAAAACATCGCGGTCAACCAGCACATGGCCAAAGTACCAACCCATGTCTGAATCACAGGGGCCGTATGGGTTGGCAGTGGCGCTGGCTTTTATCCAACATTCGATGGTGAAATCGTTGTCTACATTGACGGGCAAGCTAACCCCTGCGCTGAGCAGCGGGATTTTGACGCGATCAATGTCGGCGGGGCCACTGCCAAAGAGCCGGAGCGAATTTCCCCCCCCGCCGCCACCACCAGAGGGGAAGAGATCCGACACCACCCAACTGGGATCATTGGCATCCACCCCACCCGTTGTGCCCAGCGTGAGGCTATAGCCATTGCCAGAACGGTCGCTGGTGGTTTGGCCACTGCCCTCATCGAAGCCAAAGAGGGCGCGGGTATTGCCATCTAGGCTGAAGAGGGCGCTCGGTGGGGTGAAGCTACCAGTGTAACGCACACTATTGGAGAGGCGCAACTCGTCTAGTTGGCCAGCGAAGTTGTTGAAACTGGGGTGGCCACCGACGAAGAGACCATCACCAAAGGTGACCGCGCCAATGGCGACGGATGTACCGGCGACACCGTTCACGTAGAGGGTGGCCTGCGAGCCATTGAAAGTTGCAGCGACATGAGTCCAGGTATTGGCGGGGAGACTCTGGCTGTGTGCTACCGGAGTCCCAGGGGAAATCCACCAAGTGAGTTGGCCATTCACCATTTCAAGCGCCCAGCCTTGGCTCGTGAAGCTAGTGTCGGAGGCGACAAGAACGCCGTTCTGGTCCGCAGCACTGGGGCGCACCCAGAGTTCAATCGTCTGGTTGCCATTCATGCCACTGATTGCACTGCCCTCAAGGCGCTGGTTGCCAGCGAAGGCGAGGGCGTAATTGCCGCCAGGAATGGGGGTGCTGGTGGGGGTCGCGGTGGGGGAGGCGGTGGGGGTATTGGTGGGCGTTGTGGTATTGGTGGGCGTAGGCGAGGGGCCGGGGGTGTTGGTGGGGCCGCTATAGGCGGGCAGCACGACTTCGCTGTAGCCCTGCACCTCGCGGGTGCCAAAGACCTGAATCAGCGCCGTCGTGCCGGCGGGTACTTCGCCCACTAGGCTGAAGGTGATGCTCTTCGCCCCCGCCGGTGCGCCATTGGGCAGGCGCATCAGCAGGGCGCCACGGGCGCTGCCGCCGGAGTAGGCGTCGGTGACCGCCGCCGGATCGGCGACCAGCGTCGCGCCCGCACCGAAGCCGCTGAAAC
>RSAS01000894.1 GCA_003934145.1 Candidatus Viridilinea halotolerans
GCGTTGCCATGCGATTCCAGAAGGGGGCGCACACGTTTTCTGTCCGCCCTTAAACTGACGCAAGGGAGGGGCTTGGGGAGGGCAAAAGCCCTCCCCCACCCTATGAAGTTCCAGCGGCATTAGTGGAAAACTAGAGATCTTATGGCTCGTTACCGTGCTACGCATCCAATCGCATTACGACGGCGCAAGCGGACAACTTCTGATGCCGTGTTGCGCCGTCGCGTTGCGCAGTTGTGTGTGCGCAACGCTGCGCTCGTCGCATGCGTGCAAGCCACGGCGACGGTGCATACGCGGGCGTTGGCCAGTGAAGAGCGCTACCGCCGTCTTTTTGAGGCGAGTATGGATGCGATTTTACTTACGGATGACGCAGGCGTTTATCTGGATGCCAATGCTGCTGCCGCTGATCTCTTTGGTTTACCGCGCCAACGGCTGATTGGCATGCGTACTGCCGATCTGCGTGAAGATCAAGATACGGATGCGTTTGAGCAGCAGCAACGCTACCAAGCCATCGGACGCGCTGCGGGTGAGTTTGTCTTTCGGCGGCCCGATGGCACGTTACGGGTGGCCCAGTATACCGCCGCGCGTTTGGGCGAGAACCTGCACCAGAGCATTCTGCGCGACATTACCAGCGGGCGCGAGGCGGAGCTGCGCCTGCGCAGTTCACTCGCCGAAAAAGAGGTACTGCTCAAAGAGATTCACCACCGCGTGAAGAACAATCTACAGGTGATCGCCTCGATGTTGCGCCTGCAGAGCGACCAGATTGAAGACGCGGAGGTGCGTGATCTCTTCCTCGAGAGTCAGCGGCGCGTGCGGGCCATGGCGCTCGTACACGAGCGGCTTTATCAGTCGCCGGACTTGGCGCACATCAACCTTGATGCCTATGTCCACTCGCTCGTGGCCGACCTACGGCGTGCCTTTCGCTCGCTGACGGGCAACGTGGTCTTTGCGATCGATGTAGAGGCGATCCAAGTTGATGTTGATCAGGCCATGGCGCTTGGGCTCATCCTCAATGAACTGATCGCCAACGGCCTGAAACATGCCTTCCCTGACGGGCAAGCGGGCTGCATCGGTATCACGGCGCACCGCCAACCTGGCGAGGCGCTGCAACTCACCGTGGCCGACGACGGCGTCGGCATACCCACCGAAATAGATCCCGTCAACAGCAGCTCAATGGGCATCCAAATCGTCACCGCCCTTGCCACCCAGATCGGTGGCACGCTGACTTGGTGCGGCAACCCGGGAACGTGTGTCATGCTGCATGTGCCAAAGCCAACGTATTCCCGGTAAGGGGATGGAGAAAACCTAGTTTTTTGGTCACACCACCATTTACGAAAAGTATACCACCAATCGCTCGCTACCCCCCCCGCCGATCCAGGCGCAGCAGCGCCTGCACGCGCGCCCGCTCGCGGCGATAGACTACAACGAAGAGCATTGCGAGTAGCGGCAGCAATACCGGCCAATGTTCGCGCTCCTCTTCCAACTGGCGCAGCAAAGCGCGCACCTGGACAAAGAGCGGATTGCTGGCAAGCAGCGTTTCAAGGGCTGTATTCAACTGATTGGACATCTTTTTGCTCCTCTTTTTTGGGTATGACTGGAATCTGTAGGGCGGTGCCCTACAACCCCGCCGGACAGGGGGAAATGCGGGGGAACCAGGTTCCCCCGCACCCCCTACCTACACATGTTGGTCACATGCCCCGCCGGACAGGGGGAGGATGCGCGGGAACCAAGTTCCCGCGCGCACCCTTTACGCCACCCGGTTAGGCATCCAACAGCACCAGCGCCCGCGCCAGTGCCTGCTGCAACGCTTGGCGCTCATTGGGGGCGAGTGTTTCCAGTTCGACATCAAGGGCTTGGAGGCGCAAGCGCCCGGCGTTCCATTCCAGGTATGGATTGCTCGTGTTCGCGCTGCGCAACCCTTGCAGATCCCACACCTCGACGGGGACGTGGATGCCCTTGACTTGGATTGATCCGCGGGCGTGCGCTTGCACCAGATCTTCGACGAGGCCGTAGGTGGATGCCGCGAGGTAGATGCGATCGGGTGGCGCGGCAGATTGCAACCGTGCGGCGAGGTTGACGTTACCGCCGATGATGGTGTAGTCCATGCGGTGTTCGCTGCCAAAGTTGCCGACGGTGCAGAAGCCGGTGTTGATACCAGCACGCACCTGAAGGGTGCGCGGAATGCCCATCAGCCGCCACGTTTCACGTAGGCCAAAGAGCGTCTCGCGCATCTCTAGCGCCATGGCCACACAGCGCTGCGCATGTTCGACATCGCTGCTAAATTCAGGTGCACCAAAAAAGACCATCATTGCATCGCCGATGAATTTGTCAATCGTGCCGCCATGCTTCAGCGCGATTTCTGACATTTGCGTGAGGTAGCTGTTCAACACCGTCGAGAGCAGTTCCGGCTCGATGGTGTCGGTCAGATCGGAGAAGCCGACCATATCGGAGAAGTAGACGGTGAGCTTGATGCGGTCGTGGCTGCGCGTGCCGGTGGCGGCACTGCCTCCTACCAGTGCGGCGTAGAGTTGGGGCGACAGATATTTACGCATTTTATCGCGCAACTCCTCGATGCGCCGATTCTGGCGCATGAGTTCGTTCTCTAGCGCCGTCCCATGCTCTAGCGTCGTGTCGTAGAGCAGTTGCAGATCGGCCAACTCTGCTTCCAGATCGGCGCAACGGGCCTCGAGTTGGGCTTTGGTTGGCATAGGTGACCTTACGTTGTAGGCAGGGTGGTGCGCGGGAACTTGGTTCCCGCGCACCACCCTGCCGCCGGAAGACGGCAGGGCCACGTCAACGTTGTTGGGGCTCATGTTTGTTGCTTTTTGGCGGCGAAGCCGCCAAAAAGCAACAAACATGAGGGGTTCGGGGGAGGCGAAGCCTCCCCCGAACCCCCACCGGCGGTAGCTACAAAATCTCGATTACCACTTTGGGCCAAAGTTTTTGCAAGTTGGCCAACGATTTCTGCTGCCAGTAGATCTCTTGGCTGCCCAGCACGCGCAGCGGGACGCGATTCTGTTTGCGGCCATTGATCACGAATTTGCTAATCATGCTGATGCCGGAGCTATTGAGAAACTGAAGTTGGCGGAAATCAAGCGTCAATTGGCCCGCTGCGCTCGCTGCGTCGTGGGCTGTCTGTAGCAACTCGGTGATCGGCGCATACTCGTCGCTATTCTGCAAACGCACCGTCCCCCGCAAGGTTAGCGTATGGCTCGCTGGGTCATACTCAACCATATACTCTTCGCCCTGAATTTGCACGATGCTCATAGGCCTCACCACTCCTTTAATGCGACGTGGGCTTGGACGCCCACGGCGATGCTTGCATTGGTAATCGCGCTGAACCGGAAGCCAAAACGGATACCATAGTCCTTCATGAGCGTCAGGTAGCCCAACCCCGACCCCGGGGCATTGCTCTCGGCGGAGGCTTCGAGGCGCTGGAAATAGAGCTCGTCGAGATCGCCGGTGAGCATCTCTTCGATCAGTGCCGCAAAGGGCGCTTGGGCGGCAGGTTGCACATGGTTGGTCAATTCAAAGACCATGCGCTCCTCGTGTACCCAAGCGGCATAAGCGATCCGTTGGAATGGGCCACCGCTAAATTTAGCACAATTTTCGAAGAGCTCGTTGAGCAAATAAGAGAGAATATGCTCCATCGCGTCGCGGCGCAAGTGCCCCGGCGCAGGGGGCGTTGGTATCCAGAGGGCCATATAGCGCGACCAGAAGTTGGAACTGAGGCTACAGCGCCGCCAATACTGGGTTAGGTGGCGTGCATCCAGATCCATCGTGTAGCGCCCCAAGCTCGGCATCCCATCAAGCTGTTCCCAGTGGCCGTAGGTGGCCGGTTGTGATCTCATGAGCGCCTCTCTACTTTTGCTTCACCACCAACAACGAAAGATCATCATAAATCGCCCCGTCGCCGATAAAGGCATAGACATCCGCCGTCAGACGGCTGACAATTTCGGCGGCGTCGAGGCGGTAGTAGTTGCTCAGGCCGTTGGTGATGCCCTCGACGCCGAACTGTTTACGGCCTACGTTTTCCGCTTCGGTGATGCCATCGGTGTAGAGCAGCATCACATCGCCTGTAGCGAGTTGGAGCCGTTTGGTGGTCACGAATTCCGTAATGTCCTCTTCAAGCCCCATAGGCAGACCAAGATCGAGGGTGTCAATAATTTCAATTGCGCCATCCGCGCGGCAGACGATCACCGATTCGTGTTGACCGACGAGGGTCAACTCGCGTTCGCGGTAGTGGAGAACGGCGAGGGTCATGTTTTTGTCCTCTTGGATGCGCACGATATTGTGGTAGAGGACACGATTAAGGACTTGGGCAATCCTTTCCATGTCGCGTTCGCCGCTCTGCGAAAGGGTGAGGTAGGCGGTTTGGGCCATGAGCATGATGATGCCGGCGGGCAGCCCGTGGCCGGTCACGTCGCCGATACCGAGGAAGACCGAATCGTCAATCTGGAGGACATCGTAGTAATCGCCACCGACCTCATCGGCGGGGCGCATGTAGCAGGCGATATCGAGTTCACGGATCGCCTGGATCTCTTTGATCGGCGGCAGTACCATCATTTGCAGCCGTCGCGCCACGTCCAATTCGGCCCCCAGGCGCACATTTTCGTCGCGCAGTTGTTCATTCAGCCGTGTAATCTCTGCGTTGGCGTGGCGCAATTCGGCGGTACGCGCCGCGACCATTTGTTCCAGATTGTTGGTATAGTCGCGGATTTCGCGCGCCATGGCATTAAAGACGTGGCCCAACTGGCCAATTTCGTCCTTGCTATCGAGTTGCACCTCGGCATCATACTGCTTGGCCGAAATGCGTTCAGCGGCGGTGGCCAAGAGGCGCAGATCGCGTGTGGCGACCCGCGAGAAGCGAATCGCAACCCCCGTCACCACGAGCAGCGAAGCCAGGACAATGCCCAGCGAAAAGATACTGATACGCACCCGTTCGGCATTCACCGCCGCATCGGTCTGCGTCAGCACTTCAAAGACCTCAGCTTCGGGCACTGCCAGCACGATGCGCCAGCGGTCGGGGTTGTAGTTGCCATCGGAGAGTGCGGGCAGACTTGCAAAGGCAAGCATCTCGCGGCTAGGTGCGCCGCCCTCGCGCGCCAAATCAATGGTGAGCAGGCCCTCCTCGTGCTGGGTGAGCTGTTGGGCCAACTGTTGCACCGCCGGATTGAGCGACTGGCTCAGTTCGCCGCGATAGTAGGTTAGGCTGCCCTCACCAATCTCTTGCAGATCCAATTCAAAGATCTCAAAGCCGGTCTGCGGCATGGCCACCACCTCGCCCTGGCCATTTACCAGAAAAGCAAAGCCGCTACGCGCCACCTGAAACGAGAGAATATTGGCAATGATCGCATCAAGCTGAATATCTGCTGCCACTGCCCCTGCGAAGCGGTTCAACTCTTTATTCCACAACGGATAGAAGAGCGTCAGCACCTGACCGTGGCCCGCCGCATCGGCGTAGGGGCCAAGAATGGTCAGCGGGCTGGGCACTTGGGCCTGCAGTTCGGGATCGTTGTACCAGCGCGACCAACCGGCAACTGCGCCAGGAAAATAATCATCCCAAAAATCGAGATCGAGCTGATCGCCGACCGCATCAATCAGGCGCGTTTTGGGAAAGCCGCGGGTAAAGGGGGCCGCTTCGTCGCCCACAAAATAGACAAAATTATTGTTGCTATTGGCCCCATAGACCGCCTCCATGCTCAAGTTGAGCAGGGCCGAGGCTTCGAGCAGATCGAGCACATAGGGGTCATCGGCCAGACTAGGGGGCACAAAGATTTCAAAACGCTCGTCGGGCGTGCCCGTCAGTGCGCCGCGCTCTGCTTGCACCTGTGTGGTAAAGAGCATAAGGTTAAAGATCTCTGGTTGCGCACGCAACGCCGGGTAATTATCCACCAACTGCTGTGCCGTCTGGCCCAACACCGTCAAATTTGACTGTGCGGCCTGGAGTTGCAACCACGTCGAAGCGGCCTTTTCCTCGGCATAATTGCGCAAAAACTCCTCAGCATTCTGTTCGGCCCCTGCGGTATTCTGTTCTAGCGCAAAATCGGTAATGCGTTGAAAATTACCGATCAGAAAGATAAACTGAAGAATGGTCGTAATAAAGACCGCCAGCAACACAAAGATCAGCAACTTACGCTGAAAACTTTCGCCGCCGAGGCGTTGCACAAGCGAAGCCATGGATCACTTCTCTTTCTGGGAGGAAGTTTGGTGAGGATGCGAGGGAACCAAGTTCCCTCGCGCACCCTTCCTGTCGCACCCTACGTACTAGGCGGCTTCTGCCCCGAACAGACCAGCGTCGTCCACGTTGTATAGCCATTGGGGCGTTGAATCGTGCGCAGGTGGGCGTCGTAGCCTGCGAGCAGTTGTTCATGCTCTTCGTCGTTCAGGTTGAGGCTTTTGCCCACGCTGAAAGCGGCAAAGTTGCGCCACTGTTCGATCATGGCGGCAAAATCGTCGCGCGGGGTATTGCTCGTATCCACCACTAATTGATCTACACGGATGTTTTCAAGGCGGGCATCGTTGAGCATACCGTAGAGCTTGCGCCCGTTGCGTAGATCGATACCCAGATCGGCGGCAAGGGCGGCGGTGCGCTCATAGGTATGGCGCACCGCCGCCGCTTCGGGATGGGCCACAATCAGATCGTAGTCTTCGCCCGTCACATAGATGCGCCCGCCGGGGCGGGTGATACGCAGCAGTTCGCGCAGGATCTGCTCGGGGCGCGAGAAGATCTGCAAGCTCAGGCGACAACTGACAAAGTCGAAGCTATGATCATCAAGCATCAGCGCCGTCGCGTCGCCGCGCTGGAATTCGGTATTGTGTACGCCAAATTCAGCCTGTAGCGTGCGCGCATAGCTTATCGCCGCCTCGGAGTGATCGACACCAACCACGAAACTGGGGTTCAACTCACGCGCAAGCAGCAGCGGCACATCGCCGCAGCCGCAACAGATGTCGGCCACGCGCATGCCACGCTTGAGGCCGTGATGCTGAAAGAGCAGCCGCTCCTGCGGCCAAAGCACCCGCGTCTGGTTGCGCAGGAGCGGAATGAACGCGGTATCTTCAATAAGCTGTTGGCTCTCGTAAAAATTCTGGTCATAGATCGAAAACTCAACCCGTTCCCAGAGATTGCTAAGGTTGGGCAGCAACTTCACGCTCCAAGCGAGCACGCCGGAGGCAACCACCTTGAGCAACTGTAAACTATTGCGCCCGCGCGCAAAGGCGACAAAGAGCGAAAGGGTGCGCATGCCCTCGGCATTGATATAGCGCAGTCGGCGAAAGCTGAGGCGCAATGTTCCCTGCACCGCATCGTGGATCGTCGTGAGGTAGGCAAAGACATTGGCTACTTCTTCGTCGCCAGCTAGGCGAAAGATGCCATTAAAGTTAATCTGCTGATCGAGCGGATCATAACTTAGCGCATAGGTTTGACCGGAATATTTCATGCGGCAATCTCCCCAGTCGGCAGACTCACGCGCACACAGATACGCCGCGTCTGCGGGTCGAGACGGGCTGCAATGCGCGCCGAGAAATCGTGTACCAGCATTGCCAAGCCAAACTGATTGAAGGCCACGGCAGGACGATCGGTGCTGGTGAGCAGGGCAAAATAGTCAGCTTCATCCAGCGAACCAGCCAGTTCGGCAAGGAATGAGGTATAGACCGTCACTAGATCGGGGCGCAAACTATGTTCAAGTTCAAGTTCTAGCGTCGTGGGCAGTTGAAAACAGCGAATGAAGAGTTCGCTCTGTGGGGGGGCCAGCAGCGCAATCGCCTCTAGGAACTCATTGGTCACCGTCGAGATGAGATTCTCGGCCCACTCGCGCTGCGGAAACTGATAGGCGACATATTCGGCGACGTAGTTTGCCAGCAGATTGCAACGCCCCCACTGGCGTTGCAGATCGAGGCTTGGCAGGGCAATCCCAAAGCTAAAGGCCGACGCCATGTCAGCCTCCGCAAAAATGCCAATCTCCATGCGTACCCCCCCGGTGAAGAACAGGAGAACAGAAGAACAGGAATCGCGCTGGAATAGAACAAAGCTTGCTGGATTAAACGTAAGCTTTGCGCTTTGTTACGCAGTAGTGCGGCGCATGTTTATACGATCTACGATAGTTCAGCCCATGGGCTTTGTCAAGCTAAAAAAGGTCATTGCGACGGGCTACGCCCGTCGCAATGACCTTTGTGCTTTGAGGGTGCGCGAGGGAACTTGGTTCCCTCGCATCCTCCAACAGTATGAGGCCGCAGGCCCCTAGTAGCTATGCTGCGACCAAAACGAACGCTGATGCTCAAGCGCCGCCCGCTCAACCGCTTCCGCAGGCAGTAGTTTGAGGCGTATAATGATCTGACCTAAACTGAGCCGCTGGCCTTGCAGATCGAGTTGCAACTGTTCGGCCAAAACATACTCGAGCTGTTGGGGGGTGATCAGCCCCTGTTCGACGAGATACTCGCCCAAGACCTGCGGCGCAACGCGCAGGTTGCTGCGCTCTTGCTGTTGGGCGATCAACGCTTGGGCTAGCTTCACCGGGCTGATCAGGTGTTTGCGCAACAAAAGCTGACCCAAACGCCGATCGGTGGTAATCGGCATTCCATTGTTTTGCGTGCGCAATACCGCACGCAAATCTTCGTTATCTATGGCCCCCATACTGACCAGAATCTCACCCAACAGGCGCGCCCGCTGCTGCTCTTGAAAGTGGGAGGTCGTGACTCCGCTGAGCAGACGCATCGTATGGATCTCATTCAGCCGCGCCTGGGCAAGCTGATGATCGGGTTCAACCTCAAGCACCGCCTCCAACCAACGTTCACGAATCTCCTGATGCTCAGGGGCCAGCACTGCCGCCCGTTCGAGGCAGTCACGGCGCTGCCGCGCATCGGTAACCAAGCGGCTCATCGCGAGCCAGGCATCAAGACACTGATAGCCTTCGAGCAGATGGGCGCGCAGTGCTGCCAGATCGTTACGATCGCGCGCAATAGTTGCGCAAGGAAAGGAACACTGCTTCATAGCTTTGGCTCCTTGACGAAGCCCGTACAGGAACTGAGGGCCTACATCAACATTTTTAAGGATAAGTCTTCCATTATACAACGGTGGGTAGGGGTCGTGTTGGGAATTTTACGACACGTAATGATTTTGTAAGACAAGGTTTCAGGTGTCTGGTTTCAGGTGTCAGTCGGAGCGCACCAGAAAGCAATGCATGGCGCTAAACTGTAAAGTACCTCCGAACCATGTCTAAGGCCCGCAGAGGGTGTACGGGAACTTGGTTCCCGCGCATCCTCTGCGTCCAAATCTTTCTATGAACACACACCACCTCGTCGCTACGGTTGCGCTGCATGCCAGCTTGGGGCCGCAGCGTAAGGCGATTCTCGCTTACCGCGTGCCGCCCCACATGCAGGGGCAACTCCGCGTTGGCCAGTTGGTCTGGGTGCCCTTGCGCCGCGCACGGGTGCAGGGGGTTGTCTTGTACCTCGAGCCCGCCGAGGCGTTGGACGGGGCACTGCGCGAAATTGAGGATCTTGCTCCCGGCGAAATCAGCCTTACGCCCGCTGGGTTGCGTTTGGCGCATTGGCTGGCCCGTACCTACCAAGCGCCGCTCTATGCCGCCCTCGAACTGCTGCTCCCGCCCGGCGTGGGCCAGGATGCCGAGAACACCTGGCGCGCCACCTCGGCTGGCCTCGTCGCTGATCTCGGTGCGTTGCCCGAACGCGAGCGGGCGATCCTCTATTACCTACGCCTCCACGGTGAACAGGGCGAACAGGCTTTGCGTAAAGTGCTACGCGGCAGCGATGCGGATCTGCGCACGAGCTACGCCGCGCTCGCCGAGCGCGGGTTCTTGGCACGCGGCCTCGCCTTCGCGCGCCCGGCAGTGCGTCCGCGTACCGTCCGTGTCGTGCGTTTCGCTCTGCCCGCCGCCGAACTCGACGCCACCCTCGCCACCCTTACCCGCGCACCACGCCAAGCCGCTGCCCTGAGTTGGCTCGCCAGCCAGACTGACGCCGTGCCCCTGAACGAAGTCACTGCTGCTACTGCCGCGAGTAGCGCCACCCTGCGTGGACTTGAACAGCGCGGGCTGATCCAGATCGAAACTCATGAAGTACGCCGCGATCCGCTGGCCCACCTCGCCGCCGCCCCCGACCAACCGCCCATGCTGACCAATGACCAGCGGACGGCGTATGTGGCGTTGGTGGCGGCGCTGGAGCAGGGAGCAGGGAGCAGGGAGCAGAGAACAGAGAGCGGGGAGCGGGGAGCGGGGAGCGGAGAAGACGTGTGCGTTCGTCCGCTGGAATCTGATGATCTTCACCCCCTTTCCCCCCTCTCCCGCGTTGCGGGAGAGGGGGCAGGGGGTGAGGGCCAGCCCCACAACCTGTCCGTAACTCCAGAAGCTGATGTGCAGATCCCGAACCCCGAACCCCGAACCCCGAACCCCGAACCCCG
>RSAS01000553.1 GCA_003934145.1 Candidatus Viridilinea halotolerans
CTATCCGCGACTACTAGAGTCAATGTTCTGTCCGCCCATGAACCCGCCTGCGGGAGAGGGGGCAGGGGGTGAGGGTCAAAGGACGCCTCACGCCTCCTCGCCTCACGCCTCCTCGCCTCACGCCTCACGTCCCACGCATCCTCGCATCCTCACATCACGCATCCCCCCTCCCCCCTCCCCTATGAAAGAGATACCCTATGTTGCAATTCCCTTACGGCATCAGTGATTTTTACAAGATTCGCACCGAAGGCTACTGCTATATTGATCGCACCGCATGCATTCGCGCAGTCGAAGCGGCGGGGATGCATCTCATCTTTTTGCGCCCGCGACGTTTTGGCAAGAGTCTCTGGCTCTCGACGCTGGAGAATTACTATGATGTTGCGAAAACCGACGAGTTTGAGTTGTTGTTTGGTGATCTGGCGATTGGCCAGAATCCTACCTCACGGCGCAATAGTTACTTCGTTTTGCGCTGGGACTTTTCGTTGGTGAGTCCGCAAGGCGAGGTTGCCGAGATTGGGCAGGCTTTGCATAAACACATCAATGCACGCATCCATGATTTTGCGCAAACCTACCAAAATTGGTTACAGCATCCCATTACCATTCAGCCTGATAATGGCATCGCATCCTTTGAGTCGCTCTTAGCGGCGGTGAAGGGGTCTCCCCACCATCTCTACCTGCTAATTGATGAGTATGACAATTTTGCCAATGAAGTGTTGATGAGCCAAGCGCGTGAGGGGAGCGAACGTTACAAGGCGCTGCTCTATGGCGAAGGGTTGCTCAAGACGGTCTTTAAGGCGGTGAAGGGGGCGGGGAGTGGCATGGGGCTGGATCGGGCTTTTACGACTGGCGTCGCCCCGGTGGTACTCAGCGATCTCAGTAGTGGCTACAATGTTGTTCGCGATGTCACGTTTGAGCCGGAATTGGAGATGTTATGTGGCTTTACCGAAGCCGAAATCGAGGCGCTGCTGCTGCAACTCGGTCAAGCGGCTGATTCCAGTGCGTTGACGACGATGCGCCAGTTTTACAATGGCTACGCCTTTGGCGAAGAGCCGACAACGTTGGTCTACAATCCGACATTGGCCTTCTACTTTTTGCAGCACTTGGCGGCGCGCGGGCGGCCACCGCGTGATCTGTTGGATACCAACTTGGCGATGGATCGCGGCAAGATTGCCTATGTGGCTAAGTTGCCTGCCAGTGCGTCGGTGTTGGCCTCCACGCTGGATGAAGCGCATCCGCCGGTGCTTGACGCGCTCGCTCGCAGTTTTGGCGTGGCTGACGTGTTGGATCAGCCCAAAGGCGTCACCTTTATGGTTTCGCTGCTCTACTATTTTGGCGTCTTGACGCGCGATGGCTATACCGAGATGGCCGAGTTGCGCTTTCGGGTGCCCAATATGGTGGTGCGGAGCATGTATGTCGAGCAGTTGCGCAAGCTCGCCTTGCCACCGCAAGATGACCAGGCCGCCACGGATGCGGCGCGGGCGCTCTTCCATCGCGGCGATCTGCAACCTTTGTGTGCCTTCATCGAGAGTACCTACTTCCGCGCTTTGGATAATCGTGATTACCGTTGGGCCAATGAACTCACGGTCAAGATGGCCTTTTTGACGCTGCTCTTCAATGATCGTTTCTATATTGTCGATTCAGAGCCAGCGTTGGAACGCAGTTATGCCGATTTGGTCTTGTTGGTGCGTCCCGATCTGCGCAAGTACGCGCTGCAAGATGCGCTGTTGGAATTTAAGTACCTGCCATTAAGTGACTTGGGGCTGAGTGGCGAGGCGGTGAAAGCCATGGCGCGCCAAGAACTGGCCGCGTTGCCGCTGGTGCAGACCCGCTTGGCGGAAGCGACACGCAAAGCCGAGGAGTATCGGGCAACGCTGCTGGCGGTCTATGGCGCCACGCTGCGTTTGCATACCTACGCGATTGTGGCGCTGGGCTTTGAGCGGTTGGTGTGGGAGAAGTTGTAGCGAGGCGAGAAGCGGGAGAGGCGAGGATGCGGGAGGCGAAGAGGCGCATGGGCGGACAGAAAATCTGTGCATAGCCACAAAAGAGCGCATTGCAACGCCAAGAATCTCAATGTCTTCCCCCCTCTCCCACAACGTGGGAG
>RSAS01000161.1:0-2903 GCA_003934145.1 Candidatus Viridilinea halotolerans
CCCGCCGGACGGGGGGATTCTGCGGGGGCCATGCCCCCGCGCCCCCGCCGGAGGGGGAGGGTTCTGCGGGGGCCATGCCCCCGCGCCCCCGCCGCACGGGGGGATTCTGCGGGGGCCATACCCCATGCGCATGAACTTAGGCTTGGGGATGCCCCAAAACCCGCTTGTAGTAGGCGCTTTAGCGCCGTCCAAGGGCTGCTTACGGGGCTAAAGCCCCTACTACGAACCACGCTCGTTGGCTTACGTTAATGCGTATGGGGCCATGCCCCCGCCCCCCCGCTGGAGAGGGGTTTCTGCGGGGGCATGGCCCCCGCACCCCCCACCAACATGCCATGCCCACCAGAGGCTTACGTTCATCCATATGGAACCAGATTCCCATACGCACCCTGCTAAAATAAACAGTTCAACAGCGTCAGATTCTCAAAGCATGTCCATAACATTTATTCATTCAACGCGCATCGCCTCATCCAAGAAAGCTACCGACTTGAGATCGCGCTCAAGCAGTTGGCGCAGGTAGGCCCGTAGAAGGTGCGCTGTCTCGCCCCGCACCTGGGTCGAGAGACGCAGTGCCTCAAACACCGTGAGGGGTTGGGTCTGCAGGTAGCGCAGCAAGCGAAATGCGGCGCCACTCACCGGCAGCGCCGCACGGTCGGCGTCTTGGTCACGCGGGCAGAGCATGCCGCCCAAGACGGGGCTAAAACGGTCGGCATCTTCGCTCAGGCGTACATGACAGACCGCACAATAGTGCAAGTGGGGCCGATAGCCCGCTAAATGCAGCAGGCGCAATTCGTAGGCGCGCAAGACGAGATCAGGGTTGCTGCTCTGATCAAGCGCCGCCAAAATAGCTACCAGCAGCGTAAAAATCTGCTGGCTCTCGTCATCCTCTTCGGTAAAACGATCATAGAGTTCAGCCGCGTAGTAGGCACAACTCAGTCGTGGCAGACTGGTGCGTAACGTCGTATGACCGCTGAGCGTCTGGCTCTGGGTTACGATGTCCAAATTGCGCCCGACCGCCAAAAGCAGCGTGGTGTGGGTAAAGAGTTCAAGATGCCCTGCCAGTTTACTCGTCGTCTTGCGCACTCCTTTAGCCACCACGCGCCGTTTGCCCCCAGGCGTAGCGAGCAGCAGCAGACGATCCGCTTCGCCAAAGTCGCTGCGGCGCAAAATGAGCGCCTCTGTGCGATAGATGCGCTCACGCATAGCAGGCTCGCCCTCTTGGGTGGCATAACGCGCACCAAACAGAAATAACGCAGCAGCGCAAAAGGAACGCTGTCACGCGGCGCATGTCACCCTGAGCGCAGCGAAGGGTCTCTCGTGGTGACCAAAAGAGATGCTTCGCTACGCTCAGCATGACAATCGCCACAGCGTTCCTTTTGCGGTATTGCGAAATAACCGTCCCGCAGACGGCAAACCCAGTAGCCAGCATCGGCCATGCGCTCAGATAGGCGCGATTGAAAGCGGCATACGCAATCAGCATCGTGCTTGTATTATAGCCACGATACCAACTAGGGGCAACTTCTCTATCACTCCAAATAATTCCGCGCCTCAGCCGTCGCCGCCATCGCACGGCTCGCGCCACTCTGCCCGATGAGCGTCGTCACGCTCTGCAAGAGTTGCTCGATCTGGAAGGGCCACGCCAACACAAGCGAGTTGCCCTGATCGAGCGTCGTAAGGCGCAGCGCCTGGATATGCTCTGCCATCCACACCAGCGGCGCTTGCGTCTGCTGACGTAATAACTTCAGTAGCCGTGTTGGCTCGGTTTCATCGATCTGGTAATCAATTAAAATAAGATCGAATTGTGTTTCGTGAAGGTGAGTAAAGAGGGCCGCAACGTTGCGAACCTCCGTACATGTATAGCCTGCTGCGTTTAGAATGGTGCTCGAAAGATCGCGTCGAAAGACATTGGCGCTAGCAATCACAATCTGCATCTCGGCCTCGCCTTGGCTAGACCTGCGGTAAAGCAACCCCTGCCACGAAGTGTTACGACAATGTTAAACCCCCTTAACTGTACGTATAATTCCGGCAAATGTCAAATAATTTCGAACTCTAAAATTTGGCCATCAAAGCCAACTTCTCCCGTGCCAAGGAAACCAGATGTGCGTATCTCGGTGAGAGCCTGGGCGGCGGGCATTGTCCAGCGCGGGCTAAAATGCACCAAAACCAGCCGCTCGACTCCGGCAGCCAGCGCCACCTCCCCGGCTTGGCGCGGCGAGGTGTGGCCCGCAAAGGCATTGGGCGTTGTGGCTTCATGAATGAGAATCCGTGCCCCCGCCGCCAACGTTTGCACCGCCGTGCAAGGTTCGGTGTCCGCCGAGTAGACCACCGCCGCTATGCCGTTGGCATCCTCGAAACGCAAGGCCAGACACGGACGACTATGGGCGGTCAGCGCCGTGCGCAACTGCCAACCGTCGCTCAACGGCAAGGCGGCACCATCGTCCAAGGGGCACCACTCCGGCGGCACATAGTACTCCACGCGCATCGCCTCAATGCTGGCCCGCGCAATCGCCAGCGTTTCTTCAAGGCCATAGATCGGAATAGGCGTTGTTCGGCGGCCCAAACGCATACTAAAGAGCAACCCCGGCAAACCATTGATATGGTCACAGTGGCTATGGGTCAAAAAGATCCCCGCGAGACGTTGGGGATCAAGCCCAGCGCGCAACATGCGCTCATAGGTTGCTCCGCCGGCATCAATCAACAGCGGGCCACCCGGTCCATCCCAGAGCATATGGGTATTGCCACGATCCACATCGGGCAAACCAGTGCCCGTGCCGAGCAGAATCATACGGGGCATAAAGAACTCCTTCGTAGTGGGGCGGCTTCGCCTTCCCTACATATTCCTTTGCGTTTGGTTTTGGCGGCGAAGCCGCCAAAACCAAACGGGTGTGACCAAAACCTGTAGGGCT
>RSAS01000161.1:3003-10394 GCA_003934145.1 Candidatus Viridilinea halotolerans
GCGCCCCACGCCCCGCCGGAAGGTGGGAGGATGCGCGGGAACCAGGTTCCCTCGCACACCCTTGCTACACGTTTCGGTCACACCAAAACCTGTAGGGCTGCGCCCCACGCCCCGCCGGAAGGTGGGAGGATGCGCGGGAACCAGGTTCCCTCGCGCACCCTTGCTACACGTTTCGGTCACACCAAAACCAAACGCAAAGTTCTTCGGGGAATGCCCATGGGCAGGGGGAAGTTAGCGCCCCGCGCAGGGGCAGGGGGCCAGCGGGGGAACCCGGTTCCCCCGCGTCACCCTACTCCATCGGCACGAGGCGCTGGCGCAGCGCATAGATCGCCGCTTGGGTGCGATCCGCCAAGTGCAACTTAGAGAGAATATTGCTTACATGCGACTTGACGGTCTTTTCGGAGACAATCAGCGCATCGGCGATCTCTTTGTTCGCTTTGCCCTTAGCAATTAGGCGCAATACGTCCATCTCGCGGGGCGTGAGTTGCTCGACCGGGGCTTCATTGCCGCGCGGGGCCGCGAACTCCTGCATGAGTTTGGCGGCAACTTCCGGATGCAAGACCGCCTCGTTGCGCTGGGCCGCCCGAATCGCATGTGCGAGGTCGGCGGGCGAAATGTCTTTAAGCAGGTACGAGATCGCCCCAGCCTTAATCGCCGGAAAGACCTTGTCATCATCAGCGAAACTGGTGAGTACAATCACCTTACTGCTTGGGCTAGCCGCCTTGATGCGACGTGTAGCTTCCACGCCATCAATACCGGGCATCACCAGATCCATCAAGACCACTTCGGGCAGAAGTTCACTGGCCAACTGGACACCCTCTTCGCCATTGGGGGCTTCGCCTACGATCTCGATATCTTCCTGCAATTCGAGAAAGTCGCGCAGACCTTGGCGCACCACTTGGTGATCATCAATCAGCATGACGGTAATGGTTTCCACTAGGGAGTCCTTTCCAAGCCTAAGGTCTGCATTGCGGCCTCTTCGCGGCTACGCATCGCGGCGGCGTCCTCCGCCCCGCGCTCGTGGTCGTAGCCGAGCAGGTGGAGCGCGCCATGGGCGGCGAGGTAGGCCAATTCACGCTCGGGCGAATGGCCATACGCCGCCGCCTGAGCGACGACGTGATCCAGGGAAATGGCAATATCACCCAAGTAGCGTGGCGCAGCGGGCTGACCCACAAAGGGCGACGGTGCGCCATCATCGGCAAACGAGAGGACATCGGTGGGCGCGTCCAGCCCACGGTAGGTGCGGTTCAGTTCTTGCAACTGAGCATCATTGGTGAGCAGCAGGCCCACCTCAGCGGGTGACGGCGTACCTTCGCTCTGCAATACCGCCGCCACCGCCCGCTCGGCCAAGGTTACATCAAGGTCAAGGGCCGTGATCTGCTCGGCAAGCGCCTCTTCGATGTGGATTTCGATAATGTACTTCATAGGCTCCCCAGAGCATGCCCATAGAAAAAGCAAAGTGGGAGAACCATGTTCTCCCACCTCTCTATTCAGCCAAATGCATACGTTTAGGCCCGTAAACCCTGCGCCAGCAGCATGTTTTTGACTTGAATAAGTACATCGCGTTCCCGCTCGAAAGAGACGAGTTGCATCGCTTCTGCCAACGGCACCCAACGCGCATCGTCAACTTCGGCCACTTGGGGGCGCACTTCACCGCGCTCGTAGCGGATCAGGAAGAGATCGACATACTTATGCACGCGGATCAACCCAGCGCGAAACCAATATTCAATTGTAGCCAAATGGCAGACAATCGAACCCTCAAGACCCGTCTCTTCCGCCACCTCGCGTAGTGCAGCAGCTTCAGCCGTCTCACCGCGATTGACATGGCCCTTCGGCAAACCCCAACGGTCGCCCCGACCCGTAGCGATCAGCGCGACCTGAACACGTCGTTCAACGACCCGAAACATGACGCCACCTGCGGAATAGGCGGTGCGATGGTTCGGTGAGGAAGGGGTATGTTCCGCCATGGGCCTTTCATCAGCCACGCTTAACCGTGCGTCCAGCGCGCATATCCCAATAGGCATTGATCGCATAGTGAATACGTTGGCGGGCAACGTCAACATGCTCCCAGCCAACCGGTTCCACGCGGGTGCCTTCTAGGTCTTTGTAGACGGTGAAGAAGTGCTCGACCTCTTTCAAATAGTGGGGAGGGAGGTCGGTATAATCCTGAAAGCTGTGGAAAAAGGGGTCGTACTGCAAGACGGCCAAAATCTTATCGTCGGCCTCACCCTTATCCAGCATACGGAAGACCCCTACCGGACGCGCCTCGACGATACAGCCAGTAAACGTAGGCAAGTTAGTCATTACCAGCACATCAAGCGGATCACCGTCATCGTAGTAGGTCTGTGGAATAAAACCATAGTCACCGGGATATTGCACCGCCGAATAGAGCACCCGGTCGAGCTTAAACGCCCCAGTGCGTTTATCAAACTCGTACTTGTTACGCGAACCCTTCGGAATCTCAACGACCGTATGGATCACATCCGGCACATTCGGCCCTGGCTCCAAGTCGTGCCAATAGTTCTGCATTACCAGCCTCTTGCTACATAATACTCCAGCGTCATCCATTATAGCATGGGATGCGCCGGGGAATTTTTGGCTGGGTGTGGCGTATATTTTTGCACCACGCTCTCGGCGCTCCGCACGCCGCAGGCTGAAGCCTGCGTCTGGTATGCGGTCGAAGCCCGCTACGCGGGCTGAGCCGGATTGGTTCGCAGCCCGCGTAGCGGGCTTCCGCATAGCAGCCGGGCGGCTCGGTGGCTGAGCTTGTCGAAGCCAACCACGCCGGGCGGCTGGCTTCGACAAGCTGGCTTCGGCAAGCACAGCCACTTCAAGCATAGCTATCTGGATCAGCGCAACACCGCCAGGGCGCTCTGCAAGTCGGCCATGGTTTGCGTGTCGGCGAGATCGATACCGAGTGACACCATGGTCTGTGCGACCTCGGGGCGGATGCCGATGAGCACCACTTGGCTGCCGAGCAGGCGAGCACCCTGCACGAGTTGCAGGATGCCGGTGGCGGCGAAGGTGTCGAGGATTTCAACGCCGGTCAGGTCGAGCAGCAGCGTCTTGGCGGCACGCTGTTCTAAGGTGCGCAATGATCGCTCACGCAGCGTCGCGAGGCGTTCTTCGTCAATCGTGCCCACCAGCGGCACCACGAGAGTCTGCTGGCTGACGGGCAGTATCGGCACGACAAGCTCGCTGATCGTCGCACGCTGGCGGGCGTTCTCAATCAGCAGACGCTCCTGCTCGGCGGCATGATTTTGCACCTGTTGCAGGGCCGTCGCCAGATCGGCGGTGCGCTGCGCCACCTGCTCTTCGAGGCTGTCGCGCAGCGCTTGGAGCTCCTGATTCGCCGCTTCGCTCGCCTCAAGCGTGCGGTTTAGGTTGCTCCAAGTGTAGGCGAAGAGCATACCGCAGAGGATCACCACAGTCACTGGGGTGGTGAATTGCAAGAAGAACATGATCCCGGCTGGGGCCGGGGGTAGCGGGTGGGGAATGATGCTTAAACCAACCAAAAAGACCGTGACCAGCGCACTGCAAAGCACCGTGCCAAAATAGAGTTGCAGCGAACGGTCGAGCATGGCGATGCCGATGGCGAGGATGGGAAAGAGCATGAACGCCGCGAGCAGCTCAGGCACCACGATCATGTAGAAGATCGGGGAGAGACCAATAGCGATGATCGCGGTGAACAGGGCGGTGAGCAAGTGGTCGCGGTAGAGCAGCCAGCGCGCCAAGGCAAAAGCAGCGCCAATCAATGCAGTCAGAATGCCACACACCGCAAGTGCGGGTGAATTGAAAAAGAACGCGCCACCAACCTCCACCACGCCAAAGCCGATGGCTACGTATTGAACGGTAGTAAAGAAGGGGCCGTAGGCGTTGCCGACATTGGCATGTTGAGTTGTCATAGGATTTAGCGGTGGTTTGTAACCAAGTTACACGTTTTTTGTTGCGTGTTGGCGGCATCGCCATCTGGCGGGGGAGGCATCGCCATCTGGCGGGGGAGGCATCGCCTCCCGGCGAGGGAGGCTGCGCCTCCCGGCGGGGGTGCGGGGGAGGCGCAGCCTTCCCCGCAAAACCTTTTTATTCGGTTTTGGCGGCGAAGCCGCCAAAACCGAATAAAAAAACAGGCTTTGGGGCGCAGCCCCAACAGCGGGTTGTAGGGCAGCAACCCTAAACTCGGTGACCATGGGGCATGGCCCCCACAGCATTACCATAATTATACCATTGCAACAGCGACAAAATGCGTGCCACCCCGCGTGCTATAATTGAGGGAATCACGCGGGACGGCGCGGACGTTCCGCTGTAGATAGAGGAGCTCTGGTATGGCTGATAGTTTTGGTGCCCGTGCGACCTTGCAAGTCGGTGAGCGTGCGTACGAGATTTTTCGTTTGGATGCTTTAACGCAGCATGGCTTCAATTTGAGTCGTTTGCCCTATTCGCTGCGCATTTTGCTTGAAAATTTGTTGCGTACCGAAAATGGGCGCTCGGTGACGGCGGGTGATATTCGCGCTTTAGCTAGTTGGGATCCGAAGGCGGAGCCGGATAAAGAGGTCGCTTTCACGCCCGCCCGGGTGATTCTGCAAGATTTCACCGGTGTCCCTTGTGTCGTTGACCTCGCCGCGATGCGCGATGCCATGGCCGCGATGGGTGGCGATCCCGCGCTGATTAACCCGCTGCAGCCCGTTGAGTTGGTGATTGATCATTCAGTCCAGGTGGATGCCTTTGGTTCTGCCGCTGCGCTCAACATTAACAAAGAGTTGGAGTTTGAACGCAATAAGGAGCGTTATGCCTTCTTGCGTTGGGGCCAGACCGCGTTCCTGAATTTTAAGGTTGTCCCTCCTGGCAATGGCATTGTCCACCAGGTCAACCTCGAATACCTCGCCCGTGTCGTCTTTACCAGCGACGAGAATCCGCGTGCCACTGGCCCGGTGCAAGCGTATCCCGATACGCTTGTAGGTACCGATAGCCATACGACCATGATCAATGGCGTGGGGGTTCTCGGTTGGGGCGTGGGTGGGATTGAGGCCGAGGCCGCGATGCTCGGCCAGCCGGTTTCGATGCTCATTCCGCAGGTGGTCGGCTTTAAGCTTTCTGGTGCGCTGCCCGAAGGCGCTACTGCTACCGATCTCGTGCTGACCGTCACCGAGCAACTGCGCAAGTTTGGCGTGGTGGGCAAGTTTGTTGAGTTCTTTGGCCCGGGCTTGGCTGCGTTGCCGCTGGCCGACCGCGCTACGATTGCCAATATGGCCCCGGAGTATGGTGCGACCTGCGGCATCTTCCCGGTGGACGAAGAGACCCTGCGCTACTTGCGCTTCTCGGGGCGCAGCGAGGAGCGCATAGCCCTCGTCGAAGCCTACATGAAGGCTCAGGGACTCTTCCATGAAGCCGATACGCCCCAAGCGGAGTATAGCGCCATCCTGGAGCTTGATCTTAGCACGGTGGAGCCGAGTGTCGCCGGGCCGCGCCGTCCGCAGGATCGCATTACGCTGGGCAATGTTGCATCCGCCTTTGATACCGCACTGCCAAGCATTCTCAGTTCCAAGGGCAACCCCGAAATCGCCACGCTACAGTCCACCGCGACACTTACGCTGGCGGATGCAGAGCATGAACTGCACCACGGCTCGGTGGTGATTGCCGCGATTACCAGTTGCACCAACACCTCCAACCCGTCGGTTATGCTCGCCGCTGGCCTCGTGGCCAAGAAGGCGGTCGAGGCGGGCCTTCAGACCCAGGCGTGGGTCAAGCCCTCGTTGGCCCCCGGTTCCCGCGTGGTGACGGAGTATCTGGATCAGGCCGGGCTGACGCCCTACCTCGACCAACTGCGCTTCAACACGGTCGGCTATGGCTGCACCACCTGCATCGGCAATTCCGGCCCGCTGCCTGCTGAAGTGAGCGCAGCGATTGAGCAGGGCAATCTCGTGGTGGCCTCGGTGCTCTCGGGCAACCGCAACTTTGAGGGGCGCGTGCAGAGTGAGGTGAAGGCCAACTTCCTTATGAGCCCGCCGCTGGTGGTGGCTTATGCTCTGGCCGGGCGGATGGACATTGACCTGACCAGCGAGCCGTTGGGCACGGGCAGCAATGGCCAACCCGTCTTCCTGCGCGACATCTGGCCGAGCCAGGCTGAAGTGCAGCAGGTGATGGGCGCGGCCATCCAGTCCGATATGTTCCAACGCAGCTACGCCTCGGTCTTTGAGGGTGATGAGCAGTGGCAGGAGATTGCGATCCCCGCAGGCGACCGCTTCACGTGGGATGGAGCGAGTACCTACGTGCGCCGCCCGCCCTACTTCGATGGCATGAGTCCTGCTGTACCCAGCGCAGTTGCCGAGATCCAAGGGGCGCGCGTGCTGGCCGTTTTGGGCGACAGTATCACCACCGACCACATCAGTCCTGCTGGCAGCATCAAGGCCACCGCGCCTGCTGGCAAGTATCTGCTGGAGCGCAACGTGGCGACGCAGGACTTTAACAGCTACGGGTCGCGGCGCGGCAACGACGAAGCGATGGTGCGCGGCACCTTCGCCAACGTGCGCCTGCGCAACAAGCTCGCCCCGGGCACCGAAGGCGGCTTTGCGCCCTACTTGCCCACCGGCGAAGTGATGGCGCTCTACGACGCGGCGATGCGCTACAAGGCCGACGGCACGCCGCTGCTGATCATTGCAGGCAAGGAGTATGGCTCCGGCTCCTCGCGTGACTGGGCGGCCAAAGGGCCCTACCTCCAGGGCATCAAGGCCGTCATCGCCGAGAGCTACGAGCGCATTCACCGTTCCAACCTCGTGGGCATGGGTATCCTGCCGCTGCAATTCCTCGCCGGCCAGAACGCCGAGAGCCTGGGGCTAAGCGGCACCGAGTTCTACAGCATCATCGGGCTCACCGACGCGATTGCCAGCGGCTTCGCCAACGGGCGCACCCTCACCGTCGCCACCACCGCTACCGACGGCAGCACCAAGGAGTTCCAAGCGTTGGTGCGTATTGATACGCCGCAGGAGATTCAGTACTACATTCACGGCGGTATTTTGCAGTATGTGCTGCGCCAACTGCTGGCTGAGAGCCGCTAAACGGCCCGTCCTCGGCGGGGGGCGGGGGCAAAAAAACATTTGTTCCGCAAGCCACGGACAGGTGATTGGGATGCCTTAGATGGCCCTCACCCCCCTACCCCCTCTCCCACGTTGTGGGAGAGGGGGCGAAGATGTTGAGCTTTTTGGTGTTTCAATGGGGTTCTTTTGCGGCAACGCACAGATTTTCTATCCGCCCATGAACCGGCGGGGGCACGGGGGCATGGCCCCCGCAAAACCTCTCCCGTCTGGCGGGGGCACGGGGGCATGGCCCCCGCAAAACCTCTCCCGTCTGGCGGGGGCGCGGGGGCATGGCCCCCGAAAAATTCTCCCCGTGCGGCG
>RSAS01000535.1 GCA_003934145.1 Candidatus Viridilinea halotolerans
CACCGCTGCAGTAACGTACTTGGAGCACCTGGGGGTCATGAGCGCTGCCACCGCCCTCTTCTACCACAGCCTCGCGGTGCTGCACGCCCCGGCCTATCGGACAGCGAACGCCGGGGCGCTCCGTCAAGACTGGCCACGCATCCCGCTGCCAGCCACGCGCGCGGCGCTGCTCGCCTCGGCAGAGTTAGGGCAGCAAGTAGCGGCACTGCTCGACAGTGAGCGTCCGGTGGCGGGCGTCAGCAGCGGCGAACTGCGTAGCGAACTACGCCCCATCGCCATATTGAGCGTGGTTGGCGGCGGACAGATCAACCCCGACGCGGGCGACCTCGACCTGACCGTCGGCTGGGGCTATGCGGGGCGCGGCGGCATCACCATGCCCGCCAAAGGGCGCGTGGTCGAGCGGGCCGTGAGTGATGCCGAACATTGCCCCGAGTTGGGGCTTAACCCTGGCGGAGCGACCCTCGACATCTACCTGAACGACAAGGTCTATTGGCGCAACGTCCCACCCGTCGTGTGGGCCTACACCATCGGCGGCTACCAAGTCCTCAAGAAATGGCTAAGCTACCGCGAGCGAACGCTGCTCGGGCGTGGCCTCAGCGTCGCAGAGGCGCGCGAGGTACAAGCCATCGCCCGGCGCATTGCCGCACTACTGCTCATGGGGGCGCAACTCGACACGAACTACCAGGCGGTCGCGGCAGAGACGTACCCCCAGTGAGGCGGGAGGCGGGACGTGGGACGCGGAGGTGGGAGGCGGGACGCGGAGGCGGGAGGCGAGTGACAGAAAACCGGTGCGCCGTCCCGCTTTCCTCCATCATAACGCCATAGCCCTCACCCCCCTGCCTTCATGCGCGGACAGAGAACGTGTGCGTTGCCCGCAAGAACCGCATTGCAACGCCAAAAATCTTGATGCCTTCCCCCCTCTCCCGCAACGCGGGAGAGGGGGCTAGGGGGTGAGGGCCATTACGGGGCATTCCCATCACCTATTCGTGAATCCTCGATTCAATGTTCTCTCCCCGCTCGCTCTTCCGCCAACAGAGCCGCCAGGAAGTCGCGTACCACTCCGCGTTGCAGCAGATCATGGTAGGGCTGGTTGCGGAAGTTGCGGAGGCACTCGTAGCAGCTTGTCTCGGGGCCGCAGCAGTCGCGGGCAACCCGCTGCGCGGCGCTGGTTACGACTTGTTGGAGTTCTTCGGCGATGTAGCGCACATGGCCCGCTCCGCCGGGGACGTTGTCGTAGAGAATGATGGCGGGGGCGGCACCGGCGGTGTAGCGGTAGAGGGTGCCGTCGAGGTCGTCGCGCCGGATGCCTAGCCCTTGGGCCGCTCCTTCGAGCAGTGCGTAGACGAGCGAGCGCCAGAGGGTGTCATGGTTGGCGGCAGCTCCGGTTCCTAGGAAGCGTAATTCTACGACGTCGGTGAGGAAATCATGCCCTAGGTGGTAGGGATGCATGGGACCGGTACACTCGTGGCCTTTCAGCAGGTGGCTATGCTTCTGGGGTTTGGGTTTGCTCTGTTTTCGTCTGCCGGCGGGCGGCGTCTCAGGCACAGGCTGGGCGTAACCACAGGTTTGACAGATCTGAAAACCACGTCCCTGTGGCCCGGCGTTGACGAGTACGAGCCGTCCGAAGCGTGAGTAGCGTTGTTGCACGATGCCATGCTCACCGGAGAGTTCCGCGACGGTGGTCAACTCTGTCTGGCTCTGCGCCCCGTTGCTGCCAGGTGCATACTCTGCGAAGTAGACCCGCGAGGCGTAGCTGCGCCGGGGGCGGTTTTCGCCGGAGGCTTTGGGCTTATCGGCGGCGACAAAGCCAAACTCTGGCTTGATGAAGGTGCCATGCAGGCGGGGGTGTTTGCCTAACTGCTCACCACACGCCGCGCATACCGTCAGGTTGGCTGCGTTGCTCGTGTCGAGGTGGAAGCGACCGCAACCCGCGCAAATGGCGTAGCTGAAGGTGCGCCAATCTTTCTGCGGCTGTTTGTAGAGCCCCGCTCCCACCCAGACCCGTTTCGCGGCAACGAGTTCAGCGCCAGGGGCGTACTCGGCAATCGCAATGCGCAGGTCGCGCTGTAGTTCCACTCTGCTCGCGTCTGGGATGCTTAGGTGGTTGGTCTTCAATTCGACGAGATCGGTCGGGAAGCCATACTTGGGCAGGATGTTGCGCGAGCCAAGAAAACCGAGCAGGCTGCGCCCACGGATGGTGTTGCCTACATAGAGGTAGTGCTTGCTCTGGTTGTACTGTCGGGCGGCGGCAGCCTCCTCTTCGAGCGCCTGGTAGCGCTGGAGTTCTTCGCTAATCTCAAGTGTGGCCATCTCAACCAGATCGAGTAGCCCATCACCATCGGGGGTGCGTAGCCAATTCCACGTCTCGAGGCCAAGTTCGGCTTGGATCGCGGGCGGGACAATCCGCCGCAGGCTCGCAAGAACGGCTGGGGGTTGGGTTGTGGCAAAACTCATCAGCAAGGCGCTCCCTGAGGTTGCCTCACCAGGGGCTTGAAAAAAGTCGCCCACCTTCTTGAAATTTTGGCCCGCCGTCTGGTAGCGTTCGCGGAAGAAGGCGGCGATCAGTACGGCCTGCATGTGGCGACGGGCGATCTTGGCATTGTTTAGCCCAATTCGCGGGGGGTTGACCCGCCCCGCAACGATGCGCTCCGGCTCGCTGTAGTGGGTCAGATCGTGCGAACGGCGCTGCGCGTAGGTCAATACAAAGGCGGCGGTATCGGTACGCCGTCCGGCTCGTCCGGCGCGCTGCACATAGTTGGCCGTCGTCGGGGGCACATTGCGCATCAGCACCGTCTGCAGGTCACCCACGTCCACCCCCAACTCAAAGGTGGTCGAGCAACTCAGGATGTTAATCTCCCCGTTGACAAAACGCTCCTGAATTTTACCCGCCTCCTCACTGATCCACTGTGCCGTATGCTCCTCGGCAGAGAGCGGGATGGGGTGCATCGTTAGATAGAGGTTGCGATAGTGGTTGCTAACCAGCAGGGGATCGTTGGCATCGAGCGGCTCCAGTATGCCCGCACAACGGTTGGTGGGACAGAGGCCATGCAGGTTCCAGGCGCTCATGCTGCCACAGGTCGGACAGCGCAAGAAGTTGGCGCTCGCGAGCGGGAGGTACTCCCAGAAGGCGTGGCTCAGTTGGTAGATGCTCCCTGCGGTTTTGTGGCGTCGGCTCACGAGGTGGTGTTGCCAGCACGAGCGCGGCTCCGTCAGGTGCGTCCAGATGCCCTTGAGCGCATCGCGGGCGAACGTCGCCCGTGTGGCGGCATCCATGGCGGGCTGTAGGCGCGCCAAGAGCCGTTCAAGTAGATCGAGGCGCTTATTGCGTCCACGCACCGGTTCCCAACTCAATATCCGTTCGCGCCCACTGGAACCATGACCACGCACAAAGATTTCGTCGTTGCGCGGGGCAAATGCCTCACTCTTGATGTCTACATCTTCGTGAATGGTGACCGCCGCCTGCTGCCGTAGCGTATCGAGCAGGAGTGCCAAGAGCGTCCAGACCTCATCGTCGCTCAGGTGCCAGGGGGCTTGCATGAGCGCCTGGGGCGCACGCCAGCGCTCCGGACGCACGAGGCGCATCGCCAAAAGACCAAGCCCCTCTAGGCTGATGCGCCGGTCGGTGGCCATCAACTCTTGCTGAAGCCACGTCGCCACGATGCGGCGTCGTTCTACGCTGCTCTGCTGCTGGGTGAAGCATTGCGCCGCTTCGGCCTGTTTGCACAGCGGGGCGACCAGATCTTGGAGGCGTACATTGCACGCTGGCCCATCGGGGTGTTCTTGGATGGTCTTGAGCAGCAGGCGGCGTTGGAGCACTTGGTTGTAGGTGCGTTCGATGTAGGGCGCAAAGAATGCGGCATCCTGGCGACTATCGGAGAAGATGAGCAACTTGCGCCCAGCTCCCGGTAGCGCTTGGCTCGCTTCGTCACGCGAGGGGGGGAGGTGCTGATAGAGCGCCGTCGCAAGCACACTGACCGGCGCATCTTGGCCGGTGAGAAAGCGGTAGATCAGGGTGTTGCTGCTGCGGGCACCACACTCAATGCAGGCTTTGGGTTCGTCCGCAGCGTTGAGCGGCACTTCGCGCAGGGCCACCGGCAGGGCTTCGCTTCCGCAGCGACAGCCAGGATCGGCTCCTGCGGCGAGCGTGCCACACCGCAGACAACAGCTATACCCTCCAAGTTCTTGCGGGTCTTCATTCAGATCATCGCCAGCAGCAGCCCGCTCATCCTCATCGTCATCGTTGGCCTGTGCGTTGAGCAGAAAGTAGACCTTGTTGCCCTCAAAGAGCGCATCACTGGCGGCGAGTTGGCTCAACGTCCGCTGCCCATTCTCACCGGGCAGACTGCGCCCTACAATGTAGGTGGCACCGCAACGGGAACAACTCGCCAATTCTACGACATGGGCGGCACACTCAGGACAGCGCTCGTGGCGGCTGAGGAAGATGTGGTGCTGACCATCAGCGTGTGCGTGCTGGTTCAAACAGGCGAAAGCCCCCTCCAATGAGCGGGCAAAGACGTGGTAGCGTGCGGGTAAGAGCGCCAAGGTGTCTGGTTCGGGGCGGGCGCGTACCGCAAGATCGATCAGATCGACAAGGTAGTCGGTGGGCGCGGCGGCAGCGGGAAAGATCTGGGGGGCCGCTGCGGCGAGCAGCATGGGTTGCTTCTCCAGCAGGTCGCGCAGGTGGCGTAGGTGTTCATCGCCACACAAGACGGTATAGCACCACGCATCAAGCGCATGGTCAAGCGGCGCAGACCGGGCCGTTGGTTGCTCATTGGTCAGGGCATGCTGCCAACACTGCTGTGCAGCCTGACGCGCCGCCCGCCGCAGGTTGTGATCGAGATAGGTGGCAGTCGCCTGTTCCAACTGGTCAAGCGCGGTAACGAGATCGGCACGATCGGGCAAGGCGCTGATGGTTTGGCGTAGTGCTCCGTAGCACTGGGGATCAGGTTTGCCCCAGGTAGCGCCCAATTGCGCGACAGGGACGCGCGATGCTGCTACCACATCCTGCTGCGCCGGATCGTCAGGTTCCCAAGCAAAGGGTTCGCCAAACAAGTTAGCGGCATACTGCGCCGCTGCCGGAAAATCGGCGCGCCCCCGCCCTAGGGTGGCACTGGTGGCAATGCAACGCAAGCGCCCCTCGGTGCTATCCACCACCCGCTCTTTGAGCCGCCGCAACAGCATGGCGATCTCGATCCCGTTGGCTCCATCATAGATATGAGCTTCGTCGAGGACGATAAAGCGCCAGTGCCGCCCGCTGGCACCATCAAAGAACGAACAGTCTTCGGGGCGCAGCAGCAGATATTCGAGCATTGCATAGTTGGTGAGCAGCAGATGCGGGGGCGTTGCGCGCATGGTTTGGCGGTCAATGAGTTCGTTCTTGTTCAGCTCTTCATCAGGAAATTGATCGTAAAAACGCTGCTCGGCATATTCATATTTCTCTTCGGTCTCTCCCGTATAGCGCCCAAACGTAATAGCCGGGTAGTGGGCCAAGATGCGCCGCAGGCGTTTGAGTTGGTCATTGGCCAGGGCATTCATCGGGTAGAGGAGCAGCGCACGAACTCCCGGTTCCGCCAACGTTCCCGCCGTCTGTTCACGCAGCAGATGATCGAGGATCGGCAGCAGGAAGCTCTCCGTCTTGCCGGAGCCGGTGCCAGTCGCCACAATCACATTGCGTTCACGCTGCACCACATGGCTCAGTGCCTGCTCTTGGTGCAGATGGAGTGGACGCTGCCAGGGCAGGGCGGGATCGGAGCAGAGTTGCTGAAAATCGGCATGGAGCACCCCCGCTGCGACCAACTCCTCTAACGAGCGTCCCTGCTGGAAGGGTGGGGCTGCTTCAATCAGAGGCCCCTTGACCAAGCGTTCGGGCGTCTCCAGCGCTTGGGCAAAGGCCGCACGGAGCTGTGAATTGCGAAAGGGGTAGATGGTCTTGAGGTAGCGCAGGTAGGTCGCACGCAGATGCTCGGTCGTATGCAGCGGGTGTAGTGATTGCATTAAGAATACCTTTCATATCTGATCGAAATAGTCTTTAAGCAACCTGTCGAAATTTGGGTGACGCAGCTTCTTCAGCGCCTTGACCTCAATCTGGCGCACACGCTCACGGGTGACACCGAAGGTTTGGCCAATATCTTCAAGGGTACGTGGCGTACCGTCGGAAATGCCGTGACGCAGATCGATGACGCGACGTTCGCGCTCAGTGAGCTGATCGAGCGCCAGGGTGAGGTGATCACGCAGCATGGCGTTCGTTATTCCATCGTCGGCGTCGAGGGTGTTGGGATCGGGAATGAGGTCGCCCAGGGTGCTATCGGCCTCCGCGCCGACGGGTGTTGCCAACGAAACGGAGTCCTGCGCGATGCGGTGCAACTCGCGCAACTTCTCTTCGCTCATCTCCAGAAGGTGGGCCAATTCGCTATCATTCGGCTCGCGCCCCAGGCTCTGGGTGAGTTGACGGCGTGCCTTCTGAACGCGGTTGAGCGTCTCGCTGAGGTGAACGGGCAGACGCACCAAACGACTCTGGTCGGCCAAGGCTCGTGAAATCGCCTGCTTGATCCACCACGTCGCGTAGGTCGAGAATTTGTGGCCGCGCTGCGGCTCAAACTTATCAATGGCGCGCAGCAGACCAAGGTTGCCCTCCTGGATCAGATCGAGCAACTCTAAGCCACGATGCTGATAGCGCCGCGCAATGCTCACCACCAAACGCAGGTTGGCATGCGCTAACTGCTGGCGTGCCTCTTGCCCTAAGGCGATGGTGCGACGCGTATCAAAGCGCGTGCGGACATCCAGATCTTCGTGCAGCAACCGATCCTCCGCCTCTAAGCCGGCAAGAATGTGCATCGCCAAGCGATACTCTTCGGCACCACTCAACAGGCTGATCTGCCCTATCTCGCGCAGGTAGAGCGTTAGGCTATCATTCAGCAGACCATTGGGCAGAGCATCGAGCCATGCCGTGGTCGCTTGAGCTGCCGTCGCCACATGATCGGGGTGTTCCTCGACAATCACCACCCCATGCTGTTGCAGCAGATCGGCCAATTGGGCATCATCTTCAGCGCGATCAGCCTGTTGCTGAAAGGATGCCAGCGTTATCCAACCGCGCTCTTCGAGTGCTTGGAGGAGTGCTTCCATGCTTGGCTGCAACGCAAGCATCAGCGCAGCCACGCGCTCACGCACCAGTTCGTGCAGGGTGGCACGGCACTGTAGGTAGCCTAAAGGCAGCAAGCCAGTGCGACACCTGCTTGCACGACGAAGGAGCGCAAGGTGTGGCCACGTTCCCGCCAACAACATGGTATAGAGAGCCTCATCTTCAACGAGCATTGCCAAGGTTTGTACCAGATCGGTACATGCCTCAGCCTCACGCCAAGCATGGTGTTGGAGCAGTTCCTGCGCCGCTGCGAGGGGTGAACCTGTCACCCCGGCAAGCAGCACCCGCAAGGCATCGCGTACCGAGACGGGCTGTGGCACATCACTGCCAAACAGCAGATCGAGCGTCGCCTCCGCAGCGAGCGGAGGGCGCAGCGGCTCGACGCTGCGCCAACCGTTCTGCACCGCAATCTGTAGTCGATAGCGGCCTGGGGGCAGATCCTCACGACTAAATTGGCAGCAAAAGCCGGTGTGCGCCTCATCCGGGATGGCTTGGGTGAACGGCCCATCCCAAGGCGACCAGAGGGGCCAGAGGCGCACCACGCGATCGCGCAACGCGCGACCAGAGTGCCATTGGAGCGCCACATTCCATGTGTCCGCGTGAGCAATCACCTGGGCCTGAAGGTGGTCGAGATCGAGCCCTTGGACGATCTGCAACACGGGAATGGAGAGCATCCCGGTTGGCGACCAACTCGTTGGCCCATCTGCCATCAGGTGAAGGGTGATACGCAGACAAGGCGCACGACTACCGCGCAGCGTATCCAAGGCATCACGGAGGCGGAAACTCCAACCGTGGTTGAGATTGCCTTGAGCCTCAAGCACATGAGTGAGTTGCCGCTCCGGATCCACGACAGCGAGCCGTGGGCGGGGCAGATCATCAAGGGCAACATCTGGTACAACACGCAGCATCAAGCGCGGATCGTCAGCCTGCTCGATCCATGCAAGTGGGCACGTGATGCGCTGCTGCTGCCAGACGTGCGCCCCATCATTGAGCGTCCAAGCCAGATGGGGCGTAGGGAGAGTAAAGGGCAAACTGATCAGGAGTCCATTGCTCATCTGCTGCAGCGCCAACGGAATGGCACTTCGGCCAGCAGGCACGATCAGCGTAAACTGCTCCGGTACAGCGGCGACCATACGTACCGCAGGATCGCTACAGGCCAGATCTAAATTTGCATCAGTACCAAGCAATACCGAACGCTCGGCGTAGTGACCAGACGCATCGGGACACGGCAGATGCAAGTGTTTCTCAAGGGTTAATGCTGGCGCCAGCCCCAACGTGAAACGATTATCCCGTCCAAGCGGGCCACGCACACGCAGATCGAGCAGCCCAAAGGTCATGCCCATCGTGCGCACAAACGCCTCAAGATCGAAGATCAGATCCTCAGACGTCATGCGTAGAAACGGCTGCAACTGCTCATGGGCCAATGGCATGGCGCTGAGCCAAGCTTGCCCGGCTGCCACCAGAGTCAACTGCCAACGGGCAAGCTCTTGTGCGACACTGTAGCGTGTCGTGCGCGGAATCTGCAGATACGGCAAACCACCCGCATAGATCGGCAGATCCGCATGGCCATACCCCAGATAGACCGGCTGATGGCCCATCAGTTGGGGGCGCTGTAGGCGATCATCGGGCAGCACGGCGATGCGTTGCGTTCCCACCGTGATCGCCTGGGCGCGCCGCAGATCCCACTGTTCAACCCGAAAGCCCTGCCAAGCGCCACTGAGCGGCGGTAACGCTTCCACTTTGCGCCCGCTACCCTCAACCCGCAGCGAGGCATCTACCGGACAGAGCAGCCACAGTTCGCGGGCAGGTACCCCAGCGGGAGTACGCAAAAGCGAACCACTCACCGGCTCAAAAACCAAGAGGGGGCGTTGGCGTGGAATGCCAGGCAGACGCCACTGCTGATCCAGATCGCGCCCATCAGTAAAACGCACCGTATAGCCCTGCTCATCGGGAGGCAAGGCAACGCGCTCTGGACTCGTCTCCCAATGCGCACCCGTAAAGCGCGAAGCGACCCCATAGCGCACCATTTGCCCATGACCATGACAGTCAACCAGCCAAGCAGCTTGGGGACGCTCACCGTGGGGCAGATGTTGCGCGGGCAACTCCAGATAGAGTCCTTCCCCCCAAGGATCGAACCAAAGTTCCGGGCGACGTGGACGCCACGCCGGATCACGTCCCGCCCCACGCGAGCGACGGGTGGCATGCCACAGTGCATACTGATCAAGCAGAGGCTGGGGCAACCCAACTTCAGCCGCAGCGGGCAACTGCTGGCGTTCAGCCATGAGTTGCGCCAACTCAAGGGTACGCGCCAACAGATCATTGGCCAGCGCCCCACCATACTGAAAGAGCCGCGCCACCGGACGGTCAACTGCTGAGCGATGAGCAACCAGAGCCAGCGTCTCCAGGGTAGCCTCATCAAGAGGAAAACGGACATCCTGAAGGAGATCATCGAAGCGAACAAAGATCAACTGAAAGAAGTCTTGCAGACAATAGTGCGGAACACCGCCATGCAGCAGGATCGGCGTGACATAGCGGAGCGAACGTTCAAGGGTAGGAAAACATGCGAGATCGCGCTCTGCGAGAAAGGCTAGGAAGAACGCCCCCCACTCAGCTTCAAGCGTCACCGCACAAGCCCTCGGGGTACGCACAACATCATGGATGGCCGTCCAGTAATTCCCCTGTTTATAGGAGAAGACCCCCTGGAGAACGAGAAAGACCGCAAGGCAACAACGATACTGCATCTGCAAGAGCGTTGACCCTTCGGCATGGCCATGATGCTGCATCAGCGCAGCAATCGCGTCACGCAACTCCTCAAGTAACTCCTCGGTCAGAGGCAACTCTCCAATGAGCGTCACCATGTGCAACTGCGTACTCAAGCGTCGTTCAAGTTGAGAAAGCATCTGCGCTGGTCTTTGTCTCACAGCCATCATAGAGATCACGCTCTCGTTTGATCTATAGCGACAGTAAGCTCATGAAAAGAGGGCTATCATCAGTATAAACAGAGACTATTACCTGAACCGTACAAAGCCATGCACTTGAGTGGCACATTTGGCACAGAGCACCACAAAAGGAACTGGGATGGTCAGATTTTTCCAAAAACGCATCCGCTGAACAAGATGTGCACCCCTTCGCCCCACCCCCCCCCCCTCACCCATGCTATACTACCCCCATGTGCAACGCCGACGGCCCCCGCTGATACGCAGCCGGTTCGCTGAGTACCGCCGCTCTTGTTGGCCCTGCTCAGCCTG
>RSAS01000311.1 GCA_003934145.1 Candidatus Viridilinea halotolerans
GCCGTCGCTGTCGGCACAGGAACCGCCGTCGCTGTCGGCACAGGAACCGCCGTCGGCAGAGGCATGGGCACAGAGGTTGCCGTAGGCAGCGGTGTACTCGTGCTCGTCGCGGTTGGCAATCCGGGGGCGGTACTCGTCGCGCTCGGTGCCGTAGTGGGGCTATTGGTTGCTGTTGCCGATGGCAGCGGGCGTGGGGGAGCAGGAACCGCTGTGGGTGGCACAGGTTCTGTAGGCGGATCTACTGGCGCGGGCGCAATCGGCGCAGGCAGCGGATCTTCCGGCGCGGGCGCAATCGGCGCAGGCAGCGGATCTTCCGGCGCGGGCGCAACCGGCGCAAGCGGCGGATCTACCGGCGCAGGCGCAACCGGCGCGGGTGGCGGATCTACCGGCGCAGGCGCAACCGGCGCGGGTGGCGGATCTACTGGCGCGGGCGCAACCGGCGTGGGTGGCGGATCTTCCGGCGCGGGCGCAACCGGCGCGGGCCGTGTGTTGGGCGCACTGGTGGCGGCTTGCGTAGCCATGGGCGCGGGCCGACTGGTTGGCGCAAGCGGCGCAGCGGTAGCCGCTGGCCCCCGCGCCAGCGCTTCGCTTGCGGCGGGCAATGCCGCCTGCGGCAGGGGCGGCAACTCCACTGGCACCAGCGGGTTGCCTGCTGCGGGCGGAATGGCGCGCAAAATGGCATCGCGCGCCGCTGCGTTGATCACCGCCTCATCGAGCGCACCTTGGGCGCTGCTGCGCTCCGGCCAAGGCCGATAGTCGGCGGCGAAGGGCGAGAGTAGGCTGATGCCATAGGGCTGCGCCGTTGGGCGCGTGGCCGCGAGGGCAGCGTTGGCCGCTTGAAGCACGGCAATGCTGCCGAGCAGGATAGCCAGTACCAGACTCACGCGGAGCGGGTAGCGTTGTAACAGCCTAAGCCAGCGCTGAGGATGGGTAGGATGGCGTCTGCTCATGGTGGCTTCCTTGGGGTAGTGTGATGGTAAAAGCAGATCCCGCACCAAGTTGACTCGTGACGCTGAGGCTGCCGCCTTGGCGCTCGATCAGCTTGCGCGCCAGCACTAGGCCGAGCCCCAGCCCACGCGGCGCATGGTTCAAGGCTTCGTCGCTGCGCTGCAGCCGTTCAAAGAGCTTTGGTAACCGTTCAGCGGCAATGCCTGGCCCGCTATCGTGTACTGTCAGCGCCACCTCGTTATCGTGCTGGGTTGCCGTGATCCGAATGGGAGCGCCCTCGCCATACTTGAGCGCGTTGTCTACCAGTTGGCCCAAGGCAAAACTGAGCAGGCGCACATCAGCACGAAGCATGGGCAGATCGTCGGGCAACTCCAGTTCAAGCGTCACCTCGGCGGCGGCGACGGCGCCCCGCAGCGGGCCAAGCGCCATCTCGACGGCGCTGCGCACGCCGGTAGGGGCAAGTTCTAGTTCGAGCGAATGAGTTTCGATGCCGGTAATCATGATCGCCTTATCGATCAATACGCTCATGGCTTGGCTCTGGCGCAACGAGGTGTCGAGCAACTCGCGCTGCAGAGGCGTCAACGGCCCGCCGATGCCCTTGCCCAGCATGTCGGTCGCACCCGTAATGGTGGTAAGCGGCGTGCGCAACTCATGCGAAATCAGGGCGATCAGGTCGGTCTTGGCCCGTTCCATCGCCGCCTCATCGCTCATGTCGCGCAGCACAATCACCTCGCCGGCACCGGCTTCATCGTAGCCAGGCAGCGACGCGAAGCGCGCACTGAGGGTGCGCCCGTGCAGCATGTAGCGCGTGGGCCGCTCGTTCATGTGCGCTTGGCCCGCACTGAGCGGCGTCAAGGGCAGACAAGTAAAAGCGTACCTGCGCTGCTGCCAATCGGTGATCGCAAACAATTGTTCCGCCGCCGGATTCAGCATCACCATGCGTCCCTGCGAATCGCAGACCATCACCGCATCACTGATCCCGCCCAGAATGGCGGCGCGGCGCATCCCTTCGCGCTCAACATCGCGGTAGAGGCCCACGTTGTGCAGCGCGGTGGCGGTCATGCCTGCAATCGCCAGCAGCGGCGCATGAGTGCCTGTCGTGAAGCTGCCCCGTTGCGGGTGCATGATCACCAAGAGGCCGACCA
>RSAS01000062.1 GCA_003934145.1 Candidatus Viridilinea halotolerans
CTTTAGCGCCGTCCAAGGGCTGCTTACGGGGCTAAAGCCCCTACTACGAACCGCGTTCGTCGGCTTATCTTAATGCGTATGGGCGAGCCGTCCCCGGCCCTTGGAATTCGAGTTTTTGTTGCTTTTTGGCGGCTTCGCCGCCAAAAAGCAACAAAAAAAGTTTTTCGGGGGAGGCGAAGCCTCCCCCGAACCCCCACCGGAGGTGACTTTGACGTGGCCCTAGGCACCCCTCCCGATAGCTTGACAGCCGTAACGTTGTAGTTTATGCTTGGCTGGGTTTAAGTAAGATCATGCCTTTGTTATGGTGGGGATGCGGAACCCGGTTCCGCATCCCCTTGGGGTGGGGGGCGGTTTGCGGGGGCCTAGCCCCCGCGTCCCCCCGCGCCCCCGCGTCTCGCCTCTTCGCGTCACAGAAGCTTACTCTAGAATGAGAGTATCGCCCGATGTCTACCCTGATCTCCCCTGAGCATGTCGAACCAGTCGCCGCTCCCTTCGTTGCCCCGCCCAATCGGAAACGTTGGTTGATTATCCAGCCCAAGAGCAATACGCCGCTGATGGTTGACTCCGGTAAGGTGAGTATGCCGCTCAACCTGCTTATGGTTGCGACGATGGTGCAAAACCATTTTTTGGCGGATTTTGTTGATGAGCGCATTGGTGATGAGGTGCCGCAGGATTTTTCGGGGTACGATGTTGTGGCGTTGACGTCGCGCACCCTGAATGCCAAACGTGTCTATGCGCTTGCCGATCGGGCGCGTGCCCAGGGCAAGAAGGTCATTCTTGGCGGTGTCCATCCTACTATGATGATCGATGAGGCGCGTGAGCATTGCGATACGGTGGTCTTCGGCGAGATTGAATCGATCTATGATGAGTTGGCGCGCGACATCTACGCCGACCAGATCAAGCCGCTCTATCGGCCCTCTTCTGAGGAGGGCTGGAAGCCGATGAATCTGCTCGATAAGCCCGATTTCACAATTGCGCGCCGTTCGCCCAATAGCAAACGCTACTCCTTCCTTTTGCCGATGCTCGCCACCAAGGGCTGCCCCGTGGGTTGCAACTTCTGCTGCACCCCGCGCATCTATGGCAAAAATTTCCGCATGCGCGAAGTGGATCGTGTGCTTGATGAGATTCGTTTCCGTCAGTATGAGGCCGGTCGGCCCAATATTCGCTTCTCGTTCATGGACGATAATATTAGCTTCCGTCCCGCCTTTGCCGACGAACTTTTTAATGCGATGGTCGGTATGGGCGTGGGTTGGAATGCCAATATCTCGATGAATTTCCTTGAGAAGCCCGAAGTGGCCGCCCTCGCCAAAGAGGCGGGCTGTGAAATGCTCAACGTCGGCTTTGAGTCGGTCTCGCCCGAGACGATTAAGCACGTCCATAAGGGCTCGAACCGCGTCGGGCGCTACGACGAGATTGTGGCTAATGTCCACAAACAGGGCATCGCGCTGCAAGGCTATTTCATCTTCGGCTTCGATACCGATACTGCTGCGAGTTTCCAGCACACCTACGATTTCATCATGAAGAACCGGATTGAGTTCCCGGTCTTTACGATTGCGACACCCTTCCCCGGCACGCCCTGGTACGAAGAGATGCGCCACCGTATCGTGCAGCATGACTGGGACAAGTACGACACCTTCCACTACATGTATGAGCCTGCAAAGATGCAGCGCGATGAGTTCCTGCGCAACTTCATCAAGGTGCAGCGCGAAATCTATTCCTGGCCCAACATCTGGAAGCGTATGGCGGGCCGCAAGCTCGACTGGGTTTGGATGGTTAATGTGGCGATGCACAACTTCACGCAGCGCCTGACACCAGCGATGCTGCTGTAGGTTTTTTAGGGGGTATGGGCGGGAACCAGGTTCCCGCCCATACCCCCTTTATTTGTTGTTGGGGCTGCGCCACGAAAACGCTTTGTGTTCCATGTTGGCGGCGAAGCCGCCAACATGGAACACAAAGCGTTTTTTTGGGAGAGGCGAAGCCTCCCCCAAACCCCCGCCGGGGGCTACCTTACTGCGTATGGGGCCGCAGGCCGCCGTGCGGCGGGGGCGCGGGGGCATGGCCCCCGAAACATGTCCCGTGCGGCGGGG
>RSAS01000522.1 GCA_003934145.1 Candidatus Viridilinea halotolerans
CGGCCCCCGCGCCCCCGTCGAACGGGTGGGTTTGCGGGGGCACGGCCCCCGCGCCACCGTCGAACGGGTGGGTTTGCGGGGGCACGGCCCCCGCGCCCCCGTCCGATGGTTTAAGGGCGGACAGAACATTGAATCTAGGAGCCACGAGTAGGTGGGGGGGAAGCCACGGATGGCCCTCACCCCCTGCCCCCTCTCCCGCGTTGCGGGAGAGGGGGGAAGGCATCGAGATTCTTGGCGTTGCAATGCGGTTCTTGTGGGCAACGCACACGTTTTTTGTCCGCCCATGAACGTCCGGTGGGTGGGGTTGCGGGGGCGGGGCCCCCGCAACCCCGTCGGCAGCGGCAAGTGGCTCTACCCGTGCCGTGTTTGGCGCCATGTGTCGCTGTCGAGCATAATGGTGACTGGCCCTTCGTTCACGAGGGCTACGCGCATTGTCGCCCCAAAGACGCCTAATTCTACGGGGATGCCGTAGTTGCGCAGGGCGGCGGCGTAGGCATCTACGAGCGGCGCAGCATCAGTGGGTGCGGCGGCAGCACTGAAACTGGGGCGACGCCCACGGCGCACGTCGGCGTAGAGCGTGAATTGCGAGACGACTAAGGCGCTACCGCCAACATTGAGCAGTGAGCGGTCAAAACGGCCCGCCTCATCGCTAAAAATGCGCAAATGGGCTGTTTTTTCGGCCAGCAATTGCGCTTCCGCCATCGTATCGCCTTGGCCGACGCCGAGCAACACGAGCAACCCTGGGCCGCTCTGCCCCACAATGGTGGCTTCTACTTCGACTGTTGCGTTGGAAATGCGTTGGATGAGTGCGCGCACGAATTTTCTCTCGGGAGCAGACCTGTAAGGTCTTGTTTGAAACGTATGGGGCCAAGCCCCTTCGACTTTGCAATCACTCGTCGCTCGTCAATCGCATAGCTCCACCCCCGCCGTGGCCCGAACCGCTCCAACCAGGCACGCCTCTGGGCAGGCAGCAAGGGCAGCAGTCACGGCGTCGGGCGCGATAATGGCGAGCATGCCCAAGCCCATGTTGAGCGCATGGTAAGCCTCTTGCTCCTGCAATTGGCCTTGTTCGACGAGGTAACGAAAGATCGGTGGGATGGGCCAACTGCCCCGCGTAAGCGTTGCGCCCATGCCTGCCGGCAGGGCGCGCGGCAGGTTGTCAAACACGCCCCCGCCGGTGATGTGCGCCAGACCTTTGAGGGTGACGGCCTGACGCAGGACTTGCACTTCAGTTAGGTAGCAGCGGTGTACCGCCAACAGCGCCTCGCCAAGGCTTGGCCCCCCCAAGATCGCCGGGCGGTCGTGATAACTCGCCCCAGCCTGCGCGACGATGCGCCGCGCCAGCGAGTAGCCGTTGGTGTGCAAGCCCGTGGACGGCAGCGCCAGCACGACATCGCCCGGGGCGATGTCGGGGCGCGGCAGCATGGCTTCGCGGGTGACGATGCCGACAAGCGTGCCCGCCAGATCAAAGCCGCTGGGCGCGTAGACATCGGGCATCTCGGCGGTCTCGCCACCGAGCAGCGCACAACCTAGCGCTTGGCACGCCGTAGCGACGCCGCCCACAATCGCCGCCACGTGATCGGGCTCAAGGCGCGCCGCCGCAACATAATCAAGAAAAAAGAGCGGCGTCGCCCCCTGCACCAGAATGTCATTCACGCAATGGTTGACCAGATCCTGGCCCACGCTGTCGTAGCGCCCCATCGCCGTCGCCACCAGCGTCTTCGTTCCCACGCCGTCAGTCGAAGCGACCAGAATGCCTGTTGCGCCGGGGGCAGCCACTTCCAGATCGAAGCAACCGCCAAACGCTCCCATCCCCGCCAACACCGCCGGCCCGTGGGTCGCCCGCACAGCGGCAGCCATCAACTCTTTTGCCCGCGTCGCGGCGGCGATATCCACGCCTGCGGCGGCGTATGCGTCGGCCATGATGTTTCCTTTTTTGCCTCAATTGAGAAACTGTTTCGGGGGCCTAGCCCCATGCGCATTAACGTAAGGGACCTGCGGCCCCCAAACCCCGCCGGAAGGGGTTTTGCGGGGGCCTGGCCCCCGATCCCCCGCCGGAAGGGGTTTTGCGAGGGCCTGGCCCCCGA
>RSAS01000276.1:0-8625 GCA_003934145.1 Candidatus Viridilinea halotolerans
ATCACCTATCCGTGACTTGCCGAGCGAATGTTCTGTCCGCCCTTAAACCCCCGTGCGGCGGGGTTTGGGGGCCATGCCCTCGCAAAGGCTCCCGTGCGGCGGGGGGTTGGGGGCATGGCCCAATACGTTTCAAATAAGACCTCACAGGTCTGCTCTTCTGCACTGGAACGCCATCAGCAAAGACCTGTGAGGTCTATGCTCTCCCTTATTTGAAAGGTATTGGGGCCAGGCCCCCAAGTAATCCATTCCCGCTAGGATCATAACACAACGCAAGGCGCGATTCAAGCTTGACTTTGTACAAATGTTCTTTTATACTACCTAAAGTGCCGTAAGGCAGCGCTTTGGTGAACAGGAGGCAAGTTATGGTTACAAAGAGCCCCCCCTACCTGATGTGGTACGACGATAGCCCGCGCATCAGCACTGTCAACAAGATCGAGGATGCGATTGCGGCCTACAGTGAACGTTTTGGCGGTGTGCAACCCACGGTGGTGTTGGTCAACGACGAGGATCTGACGAGTATGGAGGGGGTTGAAGTACGCGGCGCAACCAATGTGCGGCGCAATACTTTTTGGGTGGGGCGCGAGGATGGCCTAGTTCCAGAGCGCCCAATGCCTACATCGCAGCCTACAGCGCCGCGCCCTACGGATCGCAAGACGAAGGGGGCAAAGCGTTAGGCCATGGCCTCACCGCTGCTCCATAGTCTCCGTTGGCTCGGCCTGATCGCCCCACTCGGCTTCCTGGGCCTCTTCTTTCTCTTCCCGCTCTGGGCCATCCTGCGCTTGAGCTTTGCGGAGGGGCTGGAAGGGGCTTGGATGGCCTTGGGTCACGGCTATTATTGGCGCGTGCTTGGCTTTACGTTGGGACAGGCGCTGCTCTCGACGCTCCTGACGATGTTCGTTGCGCTGCCTGGTGCCTATATTTTTGCCCACTATCATTTTCCTGGGAAGCGCATGTTGCGCGCCGTAGCGACGGTGCCCTTTGTGCTACCCACGATTGTTGTTGCTGTCGCTTTTGCGGCCCTGCTCGGGCCCAAGGGCTTGTTGGCACCACTGCTGGTGGCGTTAGGGCTACCCACGTTGCACTTGGGCAGCGGTTTGGGCCTCGTCCTGCTGGCTCATGTCTTCTACAACTACAGTGTGGTGTTGCGCATCGTGGGTGGTTTCTGGCAACACCTCGATCCGCGCCTTGGCGCAGCGGCCACCATGCTGGGGGCCAAGCGCCACCAGGTCTTGCTGCGCGTAACCATGCCCCTGTTGCTGCCTGCGCTGGGGGCGGCGGCACTGTTGATCTTCATCTTCACCTTTACCAGCTTTGGTGTCATTGTGATTCTGGGCGGGGCGCGCATGGCTACGCTCGAGGTTGAGATCTATCGCCAGACGATGCATCTGCTGCGCTTAGATGTGGCAGCCACGCTGGCGCTCATTCAGGCGGCATGTACGCTCCTGTTGAGCGTGGTCTATACCCGCCTCGCTGCCCGCGTCGCGGTGCCCCTGGAACTCCAGGCGCGCCAAGTGGCGGCACGGCCAGTACGCAGCCTTGCGGCAAAGCTGTTGGTTGGCGGAAATAGTGCCTTTATGCTGATCTTTTTGGGCATGCCCCTCTTTGCACTCGTCTTGCGTTCGCTACTTGCCCCACCTGATAGCCCTTGGCCGCTGACGCTCGCGGCCTACCAGTCGCTCAATGCGAATCGCACCGGCTCCGCCTTCTTCGTGCCGCCGACGGTGGCTATGTTCAATTCGCTACGCATTGCGGCGAGTACCACCATCCTGGCGCTGAGCATCGGTGTGCCCAGCGCCTACCTGTTAGCCCGTCGCCCTACCCAGTTTCCGGCGCTCCCCATGCTCCTTGATGCACTCTTCATGTTGCCGCTGGGTATTTCGGCGGTCACCTTAGGACTAGGCTACCTCATCGCCCTCAATCAGCTTGGCCTGGGGTTCTTGCGTGCTTCGCCATGGTTGCTGCCACTCTTACACAGTCTCGTTGCCCTGCCCTTCGTCATCCGCTCGTTGCTGCCTGTGTTGCGCTCACGTTCGCCGCACCAACGCGAAGCGGCACTCCTGCTCGGGGCCACGCCTGTTAGCGCATGGCTGCGTGTGGAGCTACCGCAGATCGCGCCCGCCCTCGCCACAGGTGCCGTCTTTGCCTTTACGGTTTCGCTGGGAGAATTTGGGGCCAGCCTGATGCTCGCCCGTCCCGATCAGCCCACCATGCCGGTGATGATCTTTCGTTTCCTCGGTCAGCCGGGGGCGCTCAACTATGGCCAGGCATTAGCCATGAGTAGCATCCTGATGCTCACCTGCGCCGTGGCCTTTGTGCTGCTGGAGCGTATGCGCCCCCTGGGGGGGGAGTTTTGAGAACAGAGGAACAGAGAACAGAGGAACAGAGAACAGAGGAACAGGAGAACAGAGGAACAGAGAACAGAGGAACAGGGAACAGAGGAACAGAGAACAGAGAAACAGAGAACAGAGGAACAGAGAACAGAAGAGCTTAGGGAGGGGGACAGCGTCGTTCTACACCACGCGGAGCGTCTCCTTGGAGTGACGGCTTTAGCCGGCTAAAGCCGTCACTCCGGCGCAGCCCACCGACTTTTCAAATGGGCTCATGGGCGGACAGAAAACCTGTGCTTCCCCACCCTGGAACCGCATTGGGACACCAAACATCTCAACATCTTCGCCCCCTCTCCCGCTTGCGGGAGAGGGGGTAGGGGGGTGAGGGCCTTCCAGGGCATCCCAGTCACCTATCTGTGGTACGTAGAGTCAATGTTCTGACCGCCCATGAACCCCAACCATCCCCTTACGCCGCAAGGCGTGCTGGCTCGTGGTGCTCTAGGAGTAGATCTAGGCCAAACTGCTCGTCAATAAAGTCATCAAGCGCCGCTACGTCGGGAAAGCTCACGACCATTACCTCGTCGCCCTGGCGGTAGGCAATGCGCCAGATCTTGCCGAGACGCTCATCTTGCCAGACACGAACTTCGCTGCGTAGCGGGATGGTGCGTTCCATTGACTTGAAGTCTCCATACTATTTTGGTGTGACTAACATTGGTGGGGCTGCGCCCATACGCGTTATGTTTGGGGCTGCCGCCCTACAACCCGCTGTTGGGGCTGCGCCCCACGCCCCACCGGACGGCGGGAGGATGGGAGGGAACCTGGTTCCCTCCCATCCTTCACATTCCTTTGACGTTGGCTGCAAGCATCTTGTTCTGATACGTTGATGAGAGTATGATGAGACGCAGCAGGGCCGGAGCGGAGAACAGAAGAACAGAGGAACAGAGGAACAGCAGGGCCGGAGAAGAGCAACACTATGCCAACGCGATCTGCTCAGTTCAATGCAACGATCATGCCCGGCGGGCTATGGGGAGACCTCAGTAAGGCTGCGGCGCTTGCGACACCGCCGGTGGGGATCTATGCGGCCTTGAATGATCGTCTGGCTGCGCCTGCGCCTACGGAGAGCAGCGAGATCTATGGCAACGTAAAGCAGCGCACCGATGTAGCACAATATCGCCCCTGCCGCGCCGAGGGCGTAGATGCGGAAGAATTGCACGAGGATGGCCATGACTACACGATTCTCAGTACGGCTGCGGGTCGCTACCTGCGCCTCTCGCCGGTCGAGGCGGAGTTGTGGCGCGCAATGGATGGTTCGCGCACGGTGGCGGAATTGGGGATGTTGGCCTTTACGCGCTTTCGTCAATTGGTGCTGGTGGCGGATCTAGTCGAAGGTTTGCGCCAAGGAGGCTTTTTGGCCGATGCGCCGGTTGGGGTCTATCGGGCGCTATGCACGCACCAAGATGAACAGGGGATCAAGGGCTGGAGCCGCCGCGTATGGCGCAATCTTCAGACGCGCAAGGTGCAACTTGATGGGGTTGATGCGGTGGCGGCGCAGATCTACCGCTGGGGCGGTTGGAGTCTCTTTACGCTGCCCTTTCTGGGGCTGATGGCTCTGCTCGTCGGCATGGGGGCGGGCTTCTTTAGCTTGGTGGCGAGCGGTCAGTGGCACGCCTATAGCCTTATTGATACCGGCAACCTCGGGCCGAGCTTGTTCGCGCTCTGGGTGGCGCTGCTCTGCTCGTTTGCGCTGCACGAACTCGCCCATGCGGTGGCGGTCAAGCATTTTGGCCGTCGCGTGCTCAGTGGTGGGGTGATGCTCTACTATGCGATGCCCGCCGCTTATGTGGATACGAGCGACATTTGGCGGGCGGGGCGGCGCCCACGTATCATTGTGTCGCTCGCCGGGCCGCTCTGCGATCTCCTCGTGGGCTCGGTGGCGGCGATCCTGGCCGTGGTGTTGCCCATGGGCTGGGCGGGTGAGGCGGCCTACCGTCTGGCTGCTGCTTGCTATATCGCCGCGATCTGCAATCTCAACCCGCTGCTGGAGCTTGATGGCTACTATATGTTGAGCGATTGGCTGCGTCTGCCCAATCTGCGGGCGCGGGCGCTCGGTTTCATTGCTGGCCCGCTCTGGCAGAAACTCCAGACGCGGGCACCCTTCGGGCGCGAAGAGCGCATCTTTACGCTCTATGGCAGCCTTGCGGCGCTCTATACGACGCTGGCGATTGTGCTGGCTGTGGTCTTCTGGCAAAACCAATTGCTTCGCATGCTCGGCGATCTCTGGCTCAATGGCGGCCAAGTAGGACGGCTGCTGGCCATGTTGATCATGCTGGTTGCCGTCTTGCCCATCATTGTTGGCCTGCTCGTCGCCGCTTGGGGCGTGGTGGTGATTGCCGCAGGCTGGATCGCCCGCCGTGGCTACGCCCGTAGCCCCTTTGTCGTGGCGACGGCAATGGTGCTGCTGGCCTGTGCGCTGGCGGTGCTGCCGTTGCGCTTGGGGGTCACGCCCGAGACGCAATTGATCGGCCCGCTGCTCTGGATGGTGGCGCTGATCGCCCAATTGGCGCTACGCGCCGATTACCATGGTGCGGCGGTGGCGCGGGCGCTCGATGCCTTTCTGGCGGTCACCAGCATTGAATTAGTGGCTCAACTGGGGTTGCTGCTGCTGCCGGATGCGTTTGTGGTCTGGATTAGTGTGCAGAGTTTCGGCTTTACACTGTTGCTTTTGGCCGGTTTTGTCGCCCTGCTCGACTACGATCTCCATCAAGCGTCGTGGGCAGAATTGCTGATCAGCGCCCTGCTCTTGGGCTTGGCGTTCCTCGCCGGCGGCGGGGCGATCTGGATCATCCAGCAGGCCCATCCAACTTGGCCCTTTGGCGGCGTGGTGCTGCTCGCCACGCCCGTCTATGCCAGTATGGTCGCCTTGGCCCTCTTGCTGCCCTTGGTCGTCAGCCTACACGATTCGCGGCAGCGCTGGAGTTGGTTCTTGCTCTGGACGGGCATGGTGATGCAGGCGGGTGCCTATCTGCTCGAGCTGCACACTAGTTCACGGATCATGCCTGCCTCGCTGGCGGCGGTGGTCTTGGCTTCCGGCCTCTGGGCGGCGGCATGGCTCGCGCATATCGTCGCCCTACGCCAACCGACTGCGCTGATCCTGAACTGGCCGGTTGAGGGCGGGCGCAGCGAAGGCGAACGGCTCCAGCGCGCCTTCCAACACACCTACGCGGGGCTCTACCGCATGCTGCACAGCTATAGTGGCGCACGGCGGGCGCGGGCGCTTGATGATCGGATGGATATTTTGGCAGCGACGGCCAACTGGGAACTGACACTCGACCGTGATCGGGCGCGCATCGGCGCGGAGTTGGCGGCGCGCCCCCTTGATGCCCAAGGGTTGCGTTTTGCCGAAGTGTTGCGCTACAGCGTCACCGAGATCGAACGCCTCGCCGGGGCCACCTTTGCGCGGCGGGCGATCCAAGCCGCTTACGATGCCCTGCCATGGCCCGAACGCGAGGCAGCCGACCGGCGCTGCTTTCCGCATACCCCCTGGGCACGCGAACTCTCGCAGGCCTTCGGCGATGCGCGTGCGGCGCGCCTGCGCCTGCTGCGCGAGATTGAGCGCTTTGCGCTCTGTGACGATGAAACGCTCGCTGCGTTAGCCTCGGCCTTTGAGCCCCAGCGCATGCACGCCGGCGCCAACCTTCCCGCCGCGAGTGGCCTCTGGATCGTGGAGGCAGGCGAGGTGTTGATTAAAGCGGGCGAGCGCATTGTGGGCGAAGTGCAGCGCGGGGCGTGTCTTGATCTAAGCATACGTCAAGACGCCAGCGAAGAGGCCCGCAGCTACCAGACGAGCATCAACAGCACGCTGCTCTTCCTGCCTGCGCGTGAAGCGCAACGGCTCTTGGTTCACAGTGGGGCCGATGCGGTGGAAGAACAGAACCTCGCGGCGCTCGTGCGCGATCTCGAACGCGCCCCTTTCTTCCACGAACTCCCACGGGCGCTGCTGCGTACACTGGCGTTGCAAGCCAAACGGCTCACCCTTGCGCCACATACCCCCATCGTGCGCCAAGGGTTGCCCGGCGGCAGACTCTACGTTATGGTGCGCGGCGAAGCGGCAGTCGTCTGCCAAGAGCCAGCCACGGCCACAACTGCGGCCCACGCCCGCCTTGTTGCGCGCCTCGGCCCTCCCGAACTCTTCGGCGAAATAGAACTCCTACGCGGTACGCTCCCCATCGCCAGCGTCGTGAGCATCGGACAGTGTGAGGTCATCGCCCTGCCGCATCACGCCGTTGCCCCCTTCCTTGCCAATGGCCAACTCGGCATGCGCAACCTCGAGCGCATCGGCACCGGGCGCTTGTGGGAGTTGAAGGGCGTCATGGCGACGGGGCAGGTGGGGTAGGGGGGGCTAAAACAGATCTTGCCAAAGCGCATGAAAACAGGTTACACTCTATTTGTCAGGGAGAAGCTGCGCGGGAACTAAGTTCCCGCGCGCACCCTAGCGGAGGATGCGCGGGAACCAACTTCCCGCGTGTACCCTAGCGGCGCAACCGCCAACCCCAGCCGGAGAGCATAAATTGATGCAACCACCATTTCCAGGGATGGATCCCTACCTTGAACAGCCGAGCTTATGGCCGGATGTACATCATCGGCTGATTTCCGCCATTGGCGATCAACTCCAGGCCAAACTCTCGTCGGGCTACCGGGCGGTGATTACGCCCTATGTGAGCTTTGAGAGTATTGAGATTGCGCCGGTGCGTCGCGTGGTGCCTGATGTGGCGCTGGTGGCGCGTGGGCCGTTTGCTGCGCCAGGCGGTAGTGCGGTGGCGGTTGCTGCCCCGGAGGTGGCGGAGGCGCCGTTGCATCTACCGGCCTTCATGACGGTACCTGTGGAATATGCGCGCATTGAGATCCGCACGGTGCGCGACCAGGTGCTGGTGACGGCGCTGGAGTTGCTCTCGCCGGCCAATAAGCGCCCAGGGGCGGATGGGGCGGATGCCTATGAGCAGAAGCGCCAGGAGATCTTTAGTAGCACGGCGCACCTGATGGAGCTCGATCTGCTGCGTGGCGGACGCCGCCCGCAGGTGGCGCGTCCGTTGCCTGATGCGCCCTACTTCATCTTTTTGAGCCGTATGGAGCATCGTCCGCAGCTTGAGATTTGGCCGCTAGCGCTAGATGCAGCGATTCCGGTGGTGCCGGTGCCGCTACGCTACCCCGATGCGCCGATTACGCTTGAGTTGGGGCGCGCGATCCACGAAGCCTACCAGCGCGCCCGCTACGATCTAGAGATTGACTACCGCGAGCCGCCGCCGTTGCCCGAACTGAGCGCGGCTGAGGCTGCGTGGCTCGATGAGCATCTGCGGGCGCAGGGGGCGCGGGGGGGGCGGGGGTAGGTGTGGGGCGTGAGCAGATTGGCGCTGATGCGCTCTTTGAGTTGCTCTATGCAAGATACTGCTGGTTTATTCCCCTGGGAGCGCGGGCGTCCCGCCCGCGCTCCCAGGCCCGTGCATACATAAACCAGCAGCACCATGGAAGAAGAGGGCTCTGCGCCTAGCGCCGATCCTACTTCACCGCCGTCGTCACCTTCACCATCTTGTCGCCCTGCACGATGGCGTCACAGACATCCATGCCGCCATCCAGGATTTGGCCAAAAACTGTATGCTTACCGTCGAGGTGGGGCTGGCGCTGGTAGACGATGAAGAACTGGCTGCCGTTGGTATTGGGGCCAGCATTAGCCATCGAGAGAACGCCGCGCACATGGGTCAAGGGGTTGCCAAAGGTCTCGTCCTTGAAACGATAGCCCGGGCCGCCGGTGCCGGTGCCGGTCGGATCACCACCCTGGATGACAAAATCCTTGATCACGCGATGGAAAACCACCCCGTCGTAGAAACCCTCGTTGGCCAAGAAGACGAAGTTATTGACCGTCATCGGGGCATGTTGGGGAAAGAGATCAAACTCAATCGTGCCCTTGTTGGTCTCCATGGTCACTTTGTAGGTCTTCGTGGTATCAATGGCCATGGCGGGGGCGGTATTCCAGCGTTTAACGCTCACAAGTCATTCCTTTCATATTGTGGAGGCTACGCCTCCAAGAGTGTACACGGGAACCGGGTTCCCGCGCCCCCCCGGCGAGGGCTTGGGGGAGGCGTAGCCTCCCAGGGTGTATACGGGAACCGGGTTCCCGCGCCGCCCCCGGCGGGGGGTTGGGGGAGGCATAGCCTCCAAGAGTGTACACGGGAACCGGGTTCCCGCGCCCCCCCGGCGGGGGTTCGGGGGCATGGCCCCCGAAAATCCCCCCTCCGACGGGGGC
>RSAS01000276.1:8725-10359 GCA_003934145.1 Candidatus Viridilinea halotolerans
CGAAAATCCCCCCTCCGACGGGGGCTTGGTGACGGCGCAGCCTCCCCCGGCGGGGTTCGGGGGCATGGCCCCCGAAAATCCCCCCCTCCGACGGGAGCTTGGGGGCGGCGCAGCCGCCCCCGGCGGGGGTTCGGGGGCATGGCCCCCGAAAATCCCCCCTCCGACGGGGGCTTGGTGACGGCGCAGCCTCCCCCGGCGGGGGTTCGGGGGCATGGCCCCCGAAAATCCCCCCTCCGACGGGGGCTTGGGGGCGGCGCAGCCGCCCCCAAAAGACTCTTCCCGTTCCGCTTTGGCGGCGAAGCCGCCAAAGCGGAACAAATGTACACAGACGTAGCCCCTCAGTAAAGGGAAATTATACCACGACAGTCGCACGCAACAACTGCGCGGCGATAAGCAGTTGGACGATGCCGAGGGTATGGCTGTGGCGTGGTTCGTTGCCATCGCGGTAGGTGCCAAGTTGATCGGGGCTGAGATGGTGGAGGCCGGGCAGTTCGTCCCAGATAACCTCTTCGATGGTTGCGGCCTGTTGGCTGCTGAGGCGACCATCAATCTCCAGGATCTCGGTGAGGCGTCCCTCGTCGCGGCCAACGCGCAGATGCAGCGCAGGCGGATCGCCTTGGCGCGCAATGAGTGTGCTGAAGTCGGGGTAGGCCAAACGCGGGCGCAGTATGAGGCGCACATTGAGCTGCTGCGCGGGGGCGCTTGGGTTGGGGTAGAAACAGACGACAATATCGGCCCAACCGCGTTGGGGTTGAATAAACTCAATTGCATCGGGACGTCGCCGCGCAATCTCGGCCCGCACCTGCTCCACGGTATAGCCCCGGCGCGTGCAGTCGCGGCTGAGTTTCCAACATTCACGCAGATCCTCAGACGGATCGAGGAAGACGCGCACATGGCATGGCGCACGCAGACGTGGCGTGGCCAGCCCGAGTAACCCTTCGGCCAAGACAAAAGGAGCCGCTTCAAGCGGTTGAAACGCCTCAACTTCGCCCGTGGTATGGTCATAGACCGGCTTGGCAATCGTTTTGCCCGCCGCCAAGTGCGCCAAATGCTGCTCCATCAACTCAAGATGGTTGCAGTCGGGGTGGAGCGGCGTTAAACCGTGCGCCTCGCGTTCGGCCCGATTGTAGCGGTGGTAATCGTCAAAATGCAGCGCAACCACGCGCTCGGGGCCAAGAATCGCCGCCACCCCCGCCGTCAGGGTCGTTTTGCCCGCTGCACTATCTCCAACCACAGTTAGAATGACCGGCTGCTGCTCCATAGCACCCACACCGCTAGGGCAGGCCGGACATGGCGCACCAGCCGCGCCCATCCGGTCATTTGCGCCCACGCTCACAACCAATGGTTTCCATTATAGTCGCCCCCCTGCCCCAGATGCGACGGCAGGGGGAACAGTTTCGCCCTACCCAAGCGGGTAGGGTAAAGGCGGGCTATGCGCTCCAATACATCTCTTACACCATATTCTCTGAATCGCGGTAAGCGCTGTGCTACAATAGGTCTAACGTTAAATTCTTGGGGCTACGCCCCCATGTGCATGAACTTAAGGGGCCTGCGGCCCCCGCCCCCCCGCCGGGGGGGCTTTGCGGGGGCCATGCCCCAATACGTTTCAAATAAGACCTCACAGGTCTGCTCTT
>RSAS01000198.1 GCA_003934145.1 Candidatus Viridilinea halotolerans
CGGCGGCGAGGTATTCACGTATTTTCTGCTGCAACTCTTCGGCGCTGTCGGAGGGCGAAACCACTTCGACGGCGAGATCGGGGGGGATGCGCCAAAAGCCTTCGTCATCATCGCCAGCGGGCAGGCGCTCGGCGCGCACATAGTAGGCATCGGGGCTGCGCACTAGGTCAGGATCACGGGCGAGAATGAAACCAGACTCGACGCCGCTCTCGCCACCCGGCCCCTGTTCCGCCCAATTATCGATCAGCTTACCGATCCTGAGCGCAATTCTGCCGTGCTTTCTTCCTGGGGGCATGGTTTCAACTACCTCTCCAAACGCCAACTCCTGCCGAAGTTCGCTTGCGGGCAGGGTGGCAAAGGCTTCAGCGGTGAGTAGCTCAGTTGTGGTAGTCATAGCGCCTCCTTAATACCAGTGGTGAGTGGTAAGTGACGAGTGACAAGCAGGGTATACCGCCATAGCGCAACAAGGTCTGCGAGAGCCGTGAGGTGTGGCGCGGGCGAGTTCTGCAAGTGTATCCTGCTCGTCACTCGTCACCCGTCACTCGTCACTGCTATTATCCAAGCTCGCGCAGCACCGCCACGAGGCGGTCAATCTCCGCTTTGCTATGCATTTCGGTGACGGCGAGCAGCATGGCGTGACCCATGGCGGGCTCGTCGCTGCTCAGGTCGTAGCCGCCGACGATGGCCTGTGCGCGTAGGGCGGCGTTGAGCTCCGCCACGGGACGCGGGCAGTGCAGTACGAATTCCTTGAAGAAGGGCTCTTGCCCTACGCTGTAGCCCGGTAGCTTGGCCAATTCACTCGCGGCATAGTGGGCGCGGTGGTAGCAGAGTTCGGCCACTTTGCGCATGCCCTGACGCCCCATCAGGCTCAGGTAGACCGTCGCGGCGAGCGCCATCAGCCCCTGGTTGGTGCAGATGTTGCTGGTGGCCCGTTCGCGGCGAATGTCCTGCTCACGGGCGCGCAGGGTCAGCACATAGGCCAACTCGCCATCAACATCCTTGGTGACGCCGACGACGCGCCCGGCGATCTTGTGGACGTACTTTTGCTTAGTGGTAAAAATGCCCAAGTAGGGGCCGCCAAAATTGAGGCCAATGCCCAGCGGCTGACCCTCTGCGGTGGCAATATCGGCCCCGCTTTCGCCAGGGGTCTGGAAGAGGCCGAGGGCGATGGGATCGAAGTGGACGCAGAGCAGGGCACCTTTGGCTTGCACCTTTGCGGCGAGTTCACGCAGATCGTGAATGCGCCCGAAGAAGTCGGGGTTTTGCACAATCAACAGCGCCGTCTGGTCGTCCACTTGCGCCAGAGCATCATCAATGGTTGCGCCGGGCGTCTCATCACCCACCACGGGCATCGCCATAGCTTGGAGGTAGGTGCGCAGCACCGCGCGGTACTGCGGATTCACGCTGCGCGCCACGACGATCTTGCGGCGATTGCGCACCACATTGATCGCCATAATCGCCGCTTCGGCCAGCGCGGTTGCGCCATCGTAGTGTGAAGCATTGGCGATCTCCATGCCCGTCAGTGAACAGACGAGACTCTGATACTCAAAGATCGCCTGTAGCGTCCCCTGGCTAATCTCCGGCTGATAGGGCGTATAGGCGGTATAAAATTCACCCCGACGCAAAATCTGATCAACTGCCGTAGGTACAAAATGGTTATAGGCCCCAGCGCCCAAGAAGATACTGTGGCTATGGGCGTGGGCATTACTGCCCGCCATAGCGAGCAACTCGCGCACCAACTCCGGCTCCGACAGAGCTTCGGGCAGATTCAGTTGCGGAAAGCGTTTAGCGGCGGGCACATCAACAAAGAGATCGGCGGTCGTTGGTACGCCAATCGCTGCAAGCATCGCGGCCCGTTCAGTTTCGGTGAGAGAAATATAGTGCGACATGATCCTTAGTATCTTTACTAACGTGGGAAGGGTGCGCGCGGGAACCCGGTTTCCTCGCATCCTCCCGCAAACCAGCGGGGCGTGGGGCTGCGCCCCCATCCGCATGAACGTACGCCTCTGGCGGGCCTGCCGGCGGGGGTGCGGGGGCATGGCCCCCGCAAAATTTCCCCTTCCGGCGGGGTTTAAGGGGCCGCAG
>RSAS01000166.1 GCA_003934145.1 Candidatus Viridilinea halotolerans
CAGATGAACAGATGAACAGATGAACAGATGAACAGATGAACAGATGAACAGATGAGCAGATGAACAGATGAACAGATGAACAGATAGCAGCCAGGGTTGAGCGCCTGTTCACTTGTTCATCCGTTCATCTGTGCTTCAAATAGACACAGGATGATCTATGGCTTCTCTCCCTTCTCCTGAAGCGAAAGCTGCTTACGTTGAGCAGATGTTTGCACGCATCGCCTCGGGCTATGATCGCGTCAATCGGGTAATGACCTTTGGGCTTGACCAGGGTTGGCGGCGGCGTGTGGTCGAGTTGGTAGCCCCGCCCGTGGGCGGACGGGCGCTGGATGTTGGTAGCGGCACGGGCGATTTCCTGCCCGAGTTGGCCGCGTGGCTGGATGGTGGTTTGGCGGTGGGTGTGGATATGACCTTGCCCATGCTCCAAGCCGGTCTGTCCAAAATCGCTGGTTTGGGCGAGCAGGCGGCCTTTGTGCGCGGCGATGCGCTTCGTTTGCCCTTCCCCGATGCGTGTTTTGATGTCATCACGACGGGCTTTGTGATGCGCAATGTCGTGGACATTAGCCAAGCATTTGCCGAGATGTACCGCGTCACGCGGCCAGGCGGCGTGATGGCGTGCCTTGAGGTGGCGCGCCCACGTTATGCGCTTGTGCGCTTGGGGCACCAGATCTACTTTGAGCAGGTCGTCCCATGGATCGGCCAGTTGCTCGGTGGCGACCGTCGCGCCTACACCTACTTGCCTCAGTCGGCGCGCGCCTTCCCGCCCCCCGATACGTTGGCCGCGCTCATGCACGACGCCGGTTGGCAGTTTGTGAGCTACCGCCACTATGGCTTGGGGGCAGTTGCCATTCATGTCGGCGCGAAAAGATAAACCATCCGCCTGAAGCTTTGCGCCTTTGCGCCTTTGGGGATGGCTTCGCCTTGCGGCGATCGGCTTTACCGTTTGTGGGGAGGACGCGGAGGGCGTAGCCCTCCGCGTCCTCCCCACTGGGATGGGGGTTTTGCGGGGGCCAAGCCCCCGCACCCCCAGCGCGGCAAACGGTAAAGTGGCTACGAACCATCCCTTGCGTCAAAAACCCATTTCTTGGAGAAGTACCATGGCCAAACGCAACAACGACGACACGCAAAGCGAGAACTTGATGCAGCGCCGTTTGCGCAAGGCGCGTGGCGAAGAGATAGACGACGATTTGGAACATTATGGCTACGATGATTACGACGAGCGGCCCCGCAACTTTGGCGGCGCAGCGCCACCGCCCCGGCGGGCGGCGCGTGGCGGTGGTGGTGGTGGTGGTGGTTGTAGCCAAGTAAGCATGGTGCTGGCCGCCACAGTCTTGGCGCTGCTCATCGCCTTTGTCTTTCTGGTCAATAGCACGTTGGGTGGCGTGGGCCAACTCTTTGGCGGCGTGCCAAACCTGCGCGAGATCATTGTTACCCCTACACCGCAGATTATTACTGGCGCTGCGGTGATCGAGCGTGTGAACGAACTGAGTCGCCTTGAGACATCATCCTATACCATCCAAACCGTCATTGATGTGCAGCAGAGTCAGGGCAACCCGATCTTTGACTTCTTTGCCGGTGATGCGCTTTTGCTCATTGCGAAGGGTACGGTGATCGCTGGTGTTGACATGGGTGCGCTGAGTGAGGCTGACGTGACGGTCGGCCCCGATGGGCGCACTCTAACGTTGCGCCTGCCGCCAGCCCAAATTTTTAGCACCATGCTCGACAATGAGGCCACTCGCGTCTATGATCGTGAGCGTGCCATCTTTGCGCCCGAGAATCCTCACCTAGAGACATTGGCCCGCCAGCAGGCGGAACGGCAAATTCTCCAAGCCGCTTGTGAAGATGGTATCTTGGGCAAAGCCACCGACCAAGCCGTGCAGTCGCTAAACCAATTCTTGGGCCTCTTGGATGGGATTGAGGTCACGATTGTGCCCAGTTCGCCCGATCTTGCCACTTGCCCGTAAGTCCCATATCGTTTATAATTTGATACAAATGTTTTCAGGAGGGGAGATTTTCGGGGGCCATGCCCCATACGCATTAACTTAAGGGGCCTGCGGCCCCTTAAACCCCGCTGGAAAGGGAAA
>RSAS01000555.1 GCA_003934145.1 Candidatus Viridilinea halotolerans
TGCAATGCGATTCCAGAAGGGGGCGCACACGTTTTCTGTCCGCCCTTAAACCCCGCTGGGGAGGGTGGTTTTGCAGGGGCTATGCCCCATGTGCATTAAGTTTAGGGCGGCAGCCCTAAAACCCGCTGTTGGGGTTGCACCCCAAACCCTCTTTTTTCTTTCGTTTTGGCGGCGAAGCCGCCAAAACGAAAGAAAAAAAGGCAATAGAGCAAAAGGATCGCTGTGGCCTTCGTCATGCTGAGCGCAGCGAAGCATCTCTTCGCGTTACGACGAGAGACCCTTCGCTGCGCTCAGGGTGACAAGAACCGCGTGACAGCGTTCCTTTTGCGCTATTGCAAAAAAAGTTCTTCGGGGGAGGCAAAGCCTCCCCCGAACCCCCACCGGGAGGCTTAACTTAGTGCGTATGGGGCATGGCCCCCGCGCCCCAGCCCGACGGGGGTTTTGCGGGGGCTGCCCCCGAAGCTCACGCCCCGCCGGAAGCGGGGGTATGCGCGAGAACCAGGTTCCCGCGCATACCCTTACCAAATGTAAACATCATGCTAGAAACAGTCCTCTAGCCCGGCTATGCCATTGACACTGGCTATGCAGCGTTTAATAATATTTGCACCGTTATTGTTGAAAAATAGGAACCACCATGCAAGAGCCAATCGAAATCACGCCTGAGCTACCCTCTGAGCAGGTGGCGAGCCTGCCCTTGCTTACGCTTGAGGGCGCGGTCGTCTTTCCGCATACGGTGATTAGCTTGACCCTTGACGAGCATAACTTGGCGGCGGTGGAGGCAGCGCTGAAGCATGGGCGTCAGGTGCTTTTGGCACCGAAACGCCCCGATGCCGATCCGGAAGCCCCTCTGCACGAGCAACTCTGCCCGGTGGCGGTGCTGGGCCGCATCGAGCAGTCGGGGGTGCTGCCGGGCGGCGCGAATGGCGTGATTGTGCGGGGCATGGTGCGGGCGGAGCTTGGCCCTCAGGATACGTCAGTTGCGTATGCGCGCTTTACCTATACCAAACGCCCTGAGCAATTTGAGCGTACCCCCGAATTGGAAGCGCTGATGTTTGAGGTGCGGGCCTTGATTGATGCGGTGCTGGAGTTGCGCCCCGGGGTGACCCAGGAGGTACGCAATTTCGTGCGTGCGATTGAAGATCCCGGCCATCTCGCCGATAATACCGGCTATTCGCCCGACTATACCGTTGAGGAACGGCTCGATCTGCTCCAGACCTTTGATCTCATGGAGCGCCTCAGGAAGGTGCGTGAGCTCTACCGCAAGCAACTCGCCCTGCTTGATGTGCAGAGCCGCCTGCGCCAAGAGGTGCAGGAGGGCTCGGCCCGCCAGCAGCGCGAGTTCTATCTGCGCCAGCAACTGCGGGCAATCCAGAAGGAATTGGGCGAGGACGAGGGCGAGGCGGCGGATTTGGACGATCTGCGCGAGAAGTTAGCCGAAGTGCAGTTTCCTGATGTCGTCCGCAAAGAGGCCGACCGTGAGTTGAGCCGTTTGCGGCGCATCAATGGCAGTTCGCCCGAGTATCAAATGGTGCGCACCTACCTCGAATGGCTCGCCGAGTTGCCTTGGGGCAAACATACGGGCAAGGAGGTGGATATTGCGCTGGCCCGCCAAGTGCTTGAGGAGGATCACTACGGCCTAGCGAAGGTTAAAGAGCGTCTGTTGGAGTACCTCGCGGTGCGTCAGCGGCGTGCGGCCTTGGGCGACGATCGTGGGCGCGCTGGCCGTGAACCCATTCTGGCCTTCGTGGGCCCGCCTGGCGTCGGCAAGACGAGCCTCGGCCAGAGTATAGCCCGCGCCTTGGGGCGTGTCTTTGTGCGCATGAGCCTCGGTGGTGTGCGCGATGAGGCGGAACTGCGCGGCTTCCGCCGTACCTACATTGGCTCCCAGCCGGGGCGCATTATCCAAGAACTGCGCCGCGCTGGCACGGCTGATCCGGTGATTATGCTCGATGAAATTGACAAGCTCGGCAACGACTATCGCGGCGATCCCGCCTCGGCTCTGCTCGAAGTGCTTGATCCTGAGCAGAATCATACATTCACTGATCACTACTTAAATCTGCCTTTCGATCTCTCTAAAGTACTCTTTTTGGCTACGGCTAATAATTGGGATGCCGTACCGCCACCGCTGCGCGACCGCATGGAGATGATTGAACTCTCGGGCTATATCGAGGACGAGAAGGTGCGCATCGCGCAGAGCCACCTCATCCCGCGCCAGATCATGGCTAATGGTCTGCGCAATAGCGAGGTGGTGCTGGAAGAGAATGCCCTGCGCGCGTTGATCAATGGCTACACCCGTGAGGCCGGGGTGCGCAATCTGGAGCGCACTATCGGCGCGGTGTTGCGTAAGGTGGTGCGGCGCTTGGCCGAGGAGGGAGGAGGGGGAACCGAGGGTGGAGAACCGAGAACCGAGAACCGAGAACCGAGAACCGAGAACCGAGAACCGAGAACCGGGGGCAGAGAACCGAGAACGACGAACCGCGAACCGACGCGCCGGAAGTTGAAGCGACTGGTGCGCTTGAGGATGCGTTTGTGGTGGACGCCGCCTTTGTCGGCGAGGCGTTGGGGCGGCAGCGCTTCTACAACGAGGCGCAGGAGCGCATTGATCAACCCGGCGTGGCGACGGGGATGGTCTGGACGCCGGTGGGCGGCGACATTATTTTTGTCGAGGCGTTGGCGTTAGAGGGCAACCGCGAATTGCGCATCACGGGCCAACTGGGCGAAGTGATGCGCGAGAGTGCCGAGGCGGCCTTGACCTACGTGCGTTCGCGGGCGGCGGCGCTGGGCATTGACGCCAAATTCTTTGAAAGCCACGCCATCCACATTCACGTCCCGGCGGGCGCTGTCCCCAAAGATGGCCCATCGGCGGGGATCACCATGGCGACGGCGTTGGCCTCGGCGGCGACGGGGCGCTTGGTGCGCGACGATGTAGCAATGACGGGCGAAATCTCGCTGCGCGGGCGCGTCCTGCCCATCGGCGGAATCAAAGAGAAGGCGCTGGGGGCGCATCGGGCCGGCATCAAGACGATCATCCTGCCGCGGCGCAACCTCGCCGACCTAGACGATTTTCCTGCCGAAGTGCGCGCCGAATTGACCTTTGTGCCCGTGGATACCCTGGATGAAGTCTTGGCCATGGCGCTCGGCCCTGCGGCGGGTAGCCACCTGGATACAGTGGAAGCCCTGCCCCATGGGGCCTTGGTGGGGTAGGCAGGGATGCTTGCGGGAACCTAGTTTCCGCGCAGCCCTACAGATTGTGGTCACACCCAATAGGGGGTGTGACCACAATCTGTAGCTAGGGGGTGCGGGGGAACCTGGTTCCCCCGCAGTTCCCCCTGTCCGGCGGGATTGTAGGGCACCGCCCTACAGATTCCAGCCACACCCGTTCGATTTTGGCGGCTTCGTCGCCAAAATCGAACAAAAAGAATTTTTATGCTCACCATCATCATTGTTACCTGGAATGTACGCGATCTCTTGCGTGCCTGTTTGCAGCAGGTGGCGGCGGGTTTGGCCGCTGCACCGTTTGGCTATGAGGTGCTGGTGGTGGATAATGGCAGCCACGACGGGACGCCCGCGCTGCTGCGGACGGAGTTCCCGCAGGTAGACCTGATCGAGGCGGGGGCCAATCTGGGCTTTGCGGCGGGTAATAACTTGGCCTTGCGCCGCTTGCTCGCCCGCCCCGTGGCGGCCCAACCGCGCTATGTGCTGCTGCTCAACCCCGATACCGCGCCGCAGGCCGACGCGTTGCAGCAACTGGTCGCCGCGCTCGAAGAGCATCCCGCCTGGGTCGCCGTGGGGCCGCAACTCGTTTATGGTGACGGGACGCACCAGCCGTCGCGGCGGCGTTTTCCGTCGCCCGCGACGCTCTTTTGGGAGAGTACGCCGCTTGATCGTTTTTGGCCGCGCAATCCTTGGGCACAGCGCTATCGTTGTGTCGACCGCCCTGCGGATCAGGTGCAGTTGGTGGATTGGCTGGTGGGTGCGGCATTGTTGGTGCGTATGGCTGCGCTGCCGCAGGCGGGGTTGTTGGACGAGCGTTTTTTTATGTATAGCGAAGAGATGGAATGGCAGGCGCGTTTGCAGGCAGCCTGGAGTACGCACAATACCGCGATTGCCTATCTGCCGACGGCAGTGGTGTTGCACTACGAAGGGCGCAGCAGTGATCAGGCGAGTGCGGCCCGCCAGATCAACTTTAGCCGCAGCAAGCTGCAACTGGCACGCATGTGGTATGGCTGGCGACTGGAGCGGCTGCTGCGCAGCTACCTCTGGGCGAGCTTTGCGCTCGAACTGGCCAGCGAATGGCTCAAATTGTGTGTAGGCCACCGCCCGCAGTTGCGCCAGCAGCGCATCGCCGAATATCGCAAGGTATTGCGGGCGCTGGCGCCTGGTTATACCAAGTAAATTTGAAGCATGCGCGCGTAGGTAGTGCCGCCTTTCGTCGGCAACAGAGGCTATCGGCGACCTCAGCCGACGAAAGGCGGCACTACAAATGGTAAAGCGCGAAGCCCTTTTCTGAAACCATCCCTTTGCATTTTAAGCGTCCCCGCCACGCAACGCCGCGAGCGTCTCGTGGTAGCAGGGGCGCAGTTGGGCGACGAGGGGGGCGCTTGTGGCGGCGGTGCCTGCTTCGATCTGTTGGCAGAGCGCGGCGAGCGCTTGGGCGCTGAGTTGCAGGCAGCCGCCACGCATACGGTGGGCGATGCGCTGGATCTGGCTCTGGTTGTGGGTGGCGACGGCGCTTTCGAGGGCGTTAATGTGTTCGAGCATGGTCTGCGCGAAGATCTGGGTGAGGCTGGTAAGCATCTCTGCGGCGCCTGGCCCCATCGCGGCGAGCAGTGCATTCAGTTCCTTCCAGTTGATCAGGGGTAGGGTTGGGCCTGGGGGCGGCGCTGGGGCAGCCACGCTGGGGCTAGGGGCATTGTTTGCACCAGTGGCAACGGTGCGGCTCAGAGCGCGCTTCAGGGCGGTAAGCTGAACGGGTTTGGTCAGGTAGTCGTTCATGCCCGCCTGCAACGCCTGGGCGCGATCGTCGGCGGTGGCATGCGCGGTGAGCGCGATGATCTGCGGCTGGGCAATGGCGTTGCCGAGGGCGCGAATATGGCGCGTCGCCGTCTCGCCGTCCATTTCGGGCATCTGGATGTCCATCAGGATCAGGTCGTAACGCCGCTGGGCGATGGCGCTCAACGCATCCAAACCGTTGCTCACCAAGGTTACCTCGTGCCCCATACGCTCCAAGAGGCGCTGCATCAACTCTTGGTTGATCGCGTTGTCTTCGGCGACGAGAATGGCAAGCGGCTGTTGCGTTGGAGCGAGCATGGTGCTGACAGCGGGCGCTGGAAGCGCCGGGGTGAGCGGCATAGGTAAACGTAGACTGAAGGTGCTACCAAGCGCAAACTCGCTCTGCACGCTGATCGTGCCGCCCATCAGCCCCACCAGTTGCTGCGTAATCGCCAAGCCCAAGCCGGTGCCGCCGTAGCGCCGCGCCGTGCTGCTGTCGGCCTGCACGAAGGGGGCAAAGATGCGCTGCTGCTGCTCTGCCGTCAGCCCAATGCCGGTATCGCGCACGCTGATGCAGACGAGCGCCTGCCCGTCGGCCCCCATTTCGGCGCTGGCTTGCAGTGTGATGCCGCCATGGTTGGTGAACTTGACCGCGTTACTGAGCAGGTTGAGCAGCACCTGGCGCAAGCGCGACTCGTCGCCCTTGACCCACTGCGGCAATGCGGGGTTGTCGCAGCACTCAAAGAACAAGCCCTTCTGTAGGGCCGCGTGGCTCACCAGTTCGCTCGTGGTGCGCAGACAGGCGTGCAGATCGAAGGGCTGACAGTCGAGTTCGAGGTAGCCCGACTCGATGCGCGAGAAATCGAGGATGTCGTTGATCACCGCCAGCAGCGCTTGGCCGCCGGTGTTGATCGTCGCCAGCAGGTGGCGCTGATCGTCGTCCAACGACGTATCTTGCAACAGCGTCGTCATGCCAATGATCGCATTGAGCGGCGTGCGAATTTCGTGGCTCATGGTGGCGAGGAAGCTGGCGCGGGCACGCGCCGCCGCCTCTGCCGCATCGCGGGCGCGCGCCAACTCGTCGGCGGCCTGCTGGCGCTCGGTAATATCTAGCGCAACGCCGTCCCAGAGCACACCGCCATCAGGTTGCGGGCGCGGGCGCGCACACATATAGAGCCAGAGCAGCCGCCCGCTCGGCGTGAGGTGGCGCGCCACAAACTTAAAATCTTGCCCCTGGCGCGCTGCTTCACGAGACTGGACATTGATCAATGCCTGATCTTCAGGCAGACAGAGATCATGAATCGTCTGGGCCGAGGCCAAGCCCTCCGCCGGACTCACCTCCAGCAGACGCTCCACGCCACTACTCAGGTAGGTAAAACTCGGCTTCCAGTCGGCATCGCGGTGCAGTTGGTAGATAAAGCCATTGGGCAGATTGTCGCCTACGGCGCGGAGTTGGGCTTCGCGGGCACGCAGAATGTAGTTAGTTTCCCATTGGTGAATAAAAGCGGTAAGCATCTCCATTGCCGTTTGGAACATCTGCACTGCGGCCTCGTCCCACGGGCGCTCCCAACGTTCAAGGGTGGTGACGTGGCCACGCCAAACGCCGCCAACCCTGAGGCCAAAGCCAAGCAGCATGCGCACACCATTCGCCGCATAGTGTTGATGGAGTGGGCAGCCAACGGGGAACAACTCCATTGGGTTACCATAGATGAGCTTGCCGCCCATCAGGTCTTCAATAATGCCCGGCGGCGCATCATACACTGTGACCGTATGGCTCTGGAAGAGCGGCAAGGCGGGGTCTTGGTCGCTTACCAAGATATCATCGTGTTTCAGCAGATCCGATGAGGACGGGTAGATGCGCATGGCGATGCGGTAGCAGCCGACGGTTTGGCGCAGAATGGACAGCGTCTGCTCGATCACCGGCGTCCAAGCGGGCGCATCTGAGCCAGCGACGAGCAGCAGGCGGGAGCATTGCGCCAATGCTTCGGCGTAGCGCAACTGCACTGCGTTGCGCTCTTCCACCTGCTTGCGGGCGGTGATGTCTTGCACCGCGCCGAGGTAATGCAATCTTGCATCAAGTTGCTCTACCACGCCACTCACCCGCACCCAGAGCGGGCGTCCATTCATGGTGATAGCGGGCACCTCAAATTCATAGGCCTCATCGGTAGTGATGAGGCGTCGAAAGGCAGCATCGATCTGCGGCCAGGCATCGGGGTAGAGGCGTTGCAGCAGCGCCACATCAAGCGGCGTCTCCGGCGGAACCTCGTGGATCTGGTAGAGTTCATCGCTCCAAGTCAGCGTCTTGCTCGCCGTAGCGTAGGCAAAACCGCCCACGCGGGCGATGCGCTGGGTCGCACTGAGCAGCGCACTCGCTTGGCGCATCGCAGCGGTGCGCTCTTCCACCAGCGTATCCAGCGACGCATTGAGTTGCTGTAACTGGGCCGTCGCCTGCTGCGCCTGGCGGATGCTGTCTTGCAGCGTCCTGACCAGCGAACTGAGCAGGGCGCCTAAGGTGACCATCGTGCCGCTGATCAACATCCAGTTGTTAAGCAATACGCGCAGTTCAGTGACATGGTTAATGGGTTCGTAGGGATAGGATAAAAAGCCTATATAAAAACCACTAAAGATAACAGCCACACACCCCATGCCTAGCCCACCGAGCAGCAGCGCCGCCCGCGCACCAAGCAGCAGCGCCGCAAAGATCACCGCACTGATGATGATCGTTGGATTAATGCCATACAAGCCCATCACACGCAAGCCGGTCAGCCCCCCAATGAGCAGACCAACAATAATCATGCCGCTACGTAGACGATAATCAATCCGAGGATAGATCAGCAACAGCAAGACCACAAGCGTCATGCCCGTACTCGTGAAGAAGAGCGGCCAGCGCTGAAAATACCAATGGGTGGCTGCATCAAAAAAGAGCAGCGGTATGCCCAAGAGCAGCGCAAGGCGCAAGAGCAGCACACTCGTATGTTTGCGCCACATCAAAAGCGCATCGCCGTCCGCTGGTGCGTGAAAGAGGGAGGGCAGGAGGTGGGATAACATAGGCCCTAGTGTTCGCTTATTAGCGTTTGTAGGAGAGATTAGTTCTCGTACTATTCTAACAAACCCATCGGGCCTTTGCCGTCGGCATGCGCAAAGGGGCGCGCGGGAACAAAGTACATTGCCGCGCAGCGAAACCATGTCTAAAATAAAGAATCTTCAAGGGTAGGGGTGCGGGGAGGGCTTCGCCTCCCCCGCACCCCTACCGGAAGGCGTGGCGCATCACTCCTCCCCCTGCCGCAACGCCGCCAGCGTCTCGTGGTAGCAGGGGCGCAATTGGGCGATGAGGGGGGCGCTGGCGGCTGGTTCTGCGGCGGTTTCGATCTGTGCGCAGAGGGCAGCGAGCGCTTGGGCGCTGAGTTGTAGGCATCCGCCACGCATGCGATGGGCGGTGTGCTGGATTGCAGTCTGATCTCCGGCCACGAGGGCCGCTTCGAGTCTGCTGATCTGTACGTGCATGGTCTGCTCGAAGGTCTGGACGAGGCCCGCGAGGAGCGCATCCTGGCCTTGACCAGCAGATCGAAGGGCTGCGCTTCAAGTTCAAAGTGGCCCGACTCGATGCGCGAGAAGTCGAGGATGTCATTGATCACCGCCAGCAGCGCTTGGCCCGCCGTGTTGATCGTATTAATCATATGGATCTGATCGTCGTTCAATGATAATCAGACCGCTAATCAACATCCAGTTATTGAACAAGATCCGCGTTGCGGTGGCAGAGCGTATAAATTCGTAGGGATAGGCCAAAACGCCTACATAAAAATCACTAAGAATCACGCCCACCCCTGCAATCCCCAGCAGTGCCACCAGCAGCGCCGCTCGCACGCCCAGCAGCAGGGTCGCAAAGACAACCGCACTGATCACCGCCGTGGGGTTGACGCCACACAGCCCCATGGCGCTCATGCCCCAATACGTTTCAAATAAGACCTCACAGGTCTGCTCTTCTGCACTGGAACGCCATCAGCAAAGACCTGTGAGGTCTATGCTCTCCCTTATTTGAAAGGTATTGGCTCATGCCCACCAAGCCGTTAAACAAGAGCATGGCAACGATGCTCCCGCTGCGCAGGCGATAGTCGATCAGCGGGAAGGCGATCAAACCCAAGAGCAAGCAGACCAAGCCAAGGTTAGCAGCCAGCATCGGCCAGCGCTGGAACTGCCAATGGGTGGTGGCATCAAAGAGCAAGATGGGCAGACCCAAGAGCAACGCGAGGCGCAAGAGCAGCAGACTCGTATGCTTGCGCCATGCCAAAAGCGCATCGTCATCCGACGTTGCGTGGACGAGAGGGGGGAGTAAGCGGCGCAACATAGCGTTACGCCTCGCGGTGGGGTGCGGGGGCAAATAACTCTAGTGTACCAGAGACTACTTACATATACGTAAAGTATGTTATGGACACGACACAGCCCTCGTCCCCGTCACGTTCGTCCGCTAGCGGACGAACGTGACGGGGGCGAGGACTGAAGGGCACCGCACCACAGAAGAGAGGGCGCACGGGAACCAGGTTCCCGTGCGCCCTCTTCCGCACCAGCGCAAGACGAAGAGCTACTTGACGATAACCGGCAGGTAGACGTAGGTTATGGGGCACGGGTAATCTGGGGCATATACAATCCCAATTTAAAACCAAATTCTGATGCGAAAATCAACTTAACATCAAGGGCAATATCGTGAACAATCCAAAATCCGCTCCAACTCGGCGCAGTGATGCTGCCACGAATAATGGGTCACAACGCGCTCGCGGGCGGCTTGGCCGTAGGCCAAGGCACGGGCGGGGTCGTCGAGCAGGCGCGTCAGTGCGGCGGCCAAACCCACCACATGGCCCTCGCGGTAGAGCAAGCCCTCTTGCCCGTCGCGGATCACCGTATCGAGCGGAGGAATGGCTGCTGTTACCACGGGCAACCCAGCGGCCATATACTCGTAGATCTTGAGCGGCGACCAGAAGAAGCCTGCGGCCCGTAGCGCCGGGTGGCTCGCCGTGTTGAAGGGCGCAACGCCCACGTCGGCAGCGGCGAGCAGCGCGGGAATGGCGTCATAGGGGACAGCCCCGGTAAAGGTGAAGGCATGGGCAAAGGGTGCCGCCAAGTCCTGCGCCGCGCCGCGCTCCGGGCCGTCGCCAATTAGCGTAAAGTGGACATTACGCCCCTGCTTGAGCAGCAGCAGCGCCGCGCGCACAAAGTCGGTGACGCCATGCCAGGCGCGGAACGAGCCCATAAAGACGACATTGGGCGCCCCGCCCCGCCACCCACTCGCTGCTTCGCATCCTCGCGTCCCCGCATCCTCGCATCCTCGCGTCCCCGCTGCTTCGCATCCTCGCGTCCCCGCATCCTCGCG
>RSAS01000381.1 GCA_003934145.1 Candidatus Viridilinea halotolerans
TTCTGCACTGGAACGCCATCAGCAAAGACCTGTGAGGTCTATGCTCGCCCTTATTCGAAAGGTATTGGGGCATGGCCCCCGAAAAATTTCCCCTTCTGGCGGGGTTTAAGGGGCCGCAGGCCCCTTAAGCCCATGCGTATGGGCGCAACCCCTCAACGCTGGCGCTCGAGTGCAAACAGGATAATCGCTACATCAGCCGGGTTGATGCCCGCCAGCCGCCCGGCTTGGCCCAAGGTCGCCGGACGAAAGCGCAGCAGGACTTGGCGCGCTTCGTTGCGCAAGCCAGAGATCTGACTGTAGTCGAAATCAGTCGGGATGCGGCGGCTCTCCATTTTGTGGATGCGCTCGACTTCGCGCTGCTGACGGCTGATGTAGCCGCCGTATTTGCACTCGGTCTCTACGAGTTCGCGCAGGTGATCAGGAACATTGGGCAAATCCAGTGCGGCGCTCAGGTTGCTATAGTAGACGTGGGGCCGCGTAAGCAACTCGGCGGCGCTGGCCGGGTGGTTCAGGGCACCTACCCCCGCCGCGATGAGCCGTTCATTCATGGCCACACTCGGATAGATACGCTGACCCTCTAGGCTGGCCCGTAGCGCCGCAGCGGCCTCGCGGCGCTGCTCGACCGCCGCAAGACGGGAGGCATCCACCAACCCCAGACTATGCGCCAACGGCGTTAAGCGCAGGTCGGCGTTATCGCCGCGCAGCAGCAGCCGATGCTCGGCGCGACTGGTGAACATGCGGTAGGGCTCGTGAATCTCTTTAGTCACCAGGTCGTCAATCAGTACGCCGATGTAGGCCTGATCGCGGCGCAACAGCACCGCCGCCTCGTGGCGCACCAAGCGCGCCGCATTGATGCCCGCCATCAACCCTTGGGCGGCAGCCTCCTCGTAGCCGGTCGTGCCATTGATCTGCCCGGCGAGGAAGAGGCCGTTCATGCGCCGACTCTGCAGATCGGCCCCCACCTCGCCGCTGGCCACCGCGTCATACTCAATCGCATAGCCAATGCGCATCAACTCCGCATTGCGCAACGCGGGAATCGTGCGCAACATCGCCCACTGCACATCCTCGGGCAGCGACGTGTTGCAGCCCTGCACATAGACCTCGTGGGTCTGCCAGCCTTCCGGTTCAAGGAAGAGACCGTGGCGCTCTTTTTCGGCGAAACGAACAATTTTGTCTTCGATGCTCGGACAGTAACGCGGGCCAACCCCAGCGATCACCCCGCTAAAGAGCGGGGCGCGGTCGAGATTGGCGCGGATCAGGTCGTGAAACGCTGGTGTCGTAAAGATCTGGTAGCAGGGCAACTGCGGGCGCCAGCCGTCAAGCATGGGCTGCGGGTAACAAGCCGCAGGCGGGCCGTGGTAATGCGGCGCGGGGGCGGGTTGCGCGTAGTAGTGGCCGAAATGGTAAGGCACGCTACTACCATGTTGCAACGTCGTCTGGCTAAAATCGATACTGCGGGCGTGCAAACGGGGCGGTGTGCCGGTCTTCAGGCGCACCAGTGGAAAACCCAAACTGGCCAGATCTTCGCCCAAGGCGATGGCGGGGGCTTCACCGGCGCGCCCAGCGGCCCACGTTGCATTGCCAGTGATCACCCGTCCACGCAGGAAGGTGCCAGTGGTAAGCACCAGCGTGCGGGCGTAATAGGCAAAGCCAGTGTTGGTAATCACCGTGAAGCAGGTGGAATGGGGGCCGTCGGCGCTTGGCTGGGGCGGCAGAATGCGCTCCACCATCGCTTGACGTAACTCTAGGCGGGCATGTTCTTCCAGATGCTGCTTCATCACCTGACTATAGAGCCGCTTATCGCATTGGGCGCGCAGCGATTGCACGGCAGGCCCTTTGCTCTCATTGAGCAAGCGGATCTGAAGCGCCGTCGCGTCGGTCACGCGGGCCATTAACCCGCCCAACGCATCAATCTCGCGCACGAGATGGCCCTTGGCCGGCCCGCCGATGCTCGGATTGCAGGCCATAAAGGCCACTTTATCGAGATCAATGGTGAGCAGCAGGGTGCGGCAACCCATGCGCGCCGCCGCCGCCGCCGCTTCGCAGCCAGCATGACCAGCACCCACAACCAACACATCGTAAACATTCTGCATGGTGGTATAATAACCGCGCATTCTAGCCGATCGAGGAGTCTGCGTTTGAATTCTCTGCTTATTATAGACGATGACGTGACGCTCTTGGCCCGCTTGGGTGCGCAACTGGAAGAAGCGGGCTATCTGGTAGCTAAGAGTAGCGACCTGATGCATGGGGAGCAGCTCTTTGCCGAGACGCGCCCGGATCTCGTCTTGCTCGAAGTGCGGATCGGGCATGATGGCGGTTGGGAGCTTTTGCCGCGCTTGGCCGCCGATGTGCCCGTGATGGTGCTGAGTGGTGCTGCTCATGAAGAGGATGTGGTACGGGCGCTGGAGGCCGGTGCGATCGATCATATCGCCAAACCCTACCGCACTAGCGAGCTCTTGGCGCGGCTGCGCGCCCGCTTAGGCAACCCGCTGCCGGTGGCGCTGGCTGATCCGGCGATGAGTGCCCAAGCGGTTGGGGGGGCTACACCTCCACCAATGTCCATGGTTAGCCACGAAATGCTGGCCGAACCAAGTGCGAAAGCCATTCCGAACCATGAGCGTGGCGATGCCAAGGTCTTTATGGCCGAGGCCGAAGAATTGGCTATGCTACGTACGCGCCAGTTGGCGCATGGCAAGGCCACCATTACGCCGCTGCCCGATTTCGGCGACCAACAGGGCTTAGGCAGCCAGATGCGCGCCGAACGTATGCGCCGCCACATGACCCTCGTCCAGGTCGAGAACGAACTCAAGATTCGTATGGCTTACCTCCAAGCCATGGAGGATGAAAAGTTTACGCTGCTGCCGCGTGGCCCCGCAGCACTGCACATGGCCAAAAGCTACGCCGAACACCTCGATCTTGATGCGAGTAGCATGCTCGAAGAGTTGCGCACCCAAGGCTATGGCGAAGTTTTAGTTCCCCTCACCGCCTTAGGCGGACGTCCGCTCCCCCGCAGCCTGCCGCGCTGGCTGGTGCTGACGTTGGCCATCAGCTTGGCGCTGCTGATCGGGCTGGGGGCAATCATGCTCTTCGATCCGGAATTCTTTGTGCGCCTGCCCGAATTTTTGATGCAGCTTTGGATGCAAGTGCAAGCTTACCTGTTCAGTTAAGACAAGGTTTCAGGTGTCTGGTTTCAGGTGTCAGTCGGAGCGCATCAGAAAGCGATGCATGGCGCTAATTAAGGTGCCGGCGGCCCCTAAAACCCCGCCGGAAGCGGAAATTCTTCAGGGGCATGGCCCAATACCTTTCAAATAAGGGAGAGCATAGACCTCACAGGTCTTTGCTGATGGCGTTCCAGTGCAGAAGAGCAGACCTGTGAGGTCTTATTTGAAGCGTATTGGGGCATGGCCCCCAAAATATCTCCCCCCTAACACATTGTATCTACTAGCGTAAATCGTTATAATAGGGGCAGAGCCGCGCTGTGCGGCACGACTACCATAAGGTCTCGCCGTGGCCGAACGCTCTTCGCCCCTCAACCAGCGCCTGCGTCGGCTGCTTGGCACCAACAGCCTCAATGCCCCTGCTGATGCCCCTGCGTCAGAAGAAGGGCGCAAACACGATTCGAGCCTGCTCTTTGAGTCGCAAATTTCGCGCCTTTCGCAGGCGCTGCTCGACTTACGGGCCCTCGATCAGCAACGTACCGCAGAATTTGCTGGGCTACGCGATCAGTTGCGACTCACGCATAGTCGTATTCATGCTGCGCTCCAAGACGTTGATGCCCTCATTGATGCGGTCGAGATACAATTGATGCCGCCGCCGCCAGATGCAACGCTCTTTGAGCGCATGCGTGCCCGTAGCGCAGCAACCAACCTTTCTCCTGAGCGTCGCGCCGAACTCTTGACGTGGCTCACTGCGCTTAAACGGCTACGGGCGACGTTGTGCGTTGCGGGTGAGTGATAGCAAACTGGGTTTGGGGTGCGGGAAAGGCGAAGCCGCCGCCGTCGGAAGACCTACCCTGTGCGCCGCCGCAAGAGATACCCCCCGATTCCTATGCTCAGCAAAAGCAAGCCTAAAGCGAGGAGCCAGCTTGGAGCTATGTTGCGGGGCGTTTGCGCGTTAGGCGGCGCAGCAGCAACCACCGGCGCGTTGGTGGGGGCTTCGGCTGCGCCAGCGGCAGTCACTGTGTCTTGCGCGGGCACGTCAAGGCCACTGTCTATTTCGCCAAACGCCTCAGACGTCGCTTCGGGCATACGTTCGGCTATGGCAACTTCAGGCACACCGTCAGCCGCAACCGCATCGGGCGGCGCTTCGGCTGCCGGGGCCATCATTGGCGCAGGGGCGGACTCGGCTGCCGGGGCCATCATCGGTGCAGGAGCCACCATTGGCGCAAACGCAGTAGGAATGGGTTCCATTGAGGCCATCATGCGCTCTGGAGCGGGATTGAGAAGCTGCACGGTCGCCACGAGAACCAACAGCAACCCGGCCAACCCACTTCCGAATTGTATCAACCAAGGCAGCGACCAGCCAGGGCGCGCCCGGCGCGCTTGCGCCGGGTCAAGCGTGAATGAACGCGGCGGGCTCACCGGCTCTAAGGCACGCAAGCCAGCTACCGTCGCCTGCAGCTCACCCAACTCAGCGCGCAGGGTTGGCACCTGTTGCAAACGTCGCTCCAAGGTAACCCGCTCGGCACCACTCAATTGGTTGTCGAGATAGGCCGAGAGCAATTCGCTCTCTTGTTCAGGTATCATAGGTGATGGTGATTGCGAGCTGTGCATGGCGGCATCTCATAGGCATCTTTAGGGCTACCGCCCCTTTTTGTGGGTGTATGGAGGAAGGGTGTGCGAGGGAACTAGGTTCCCTTGCATTCTCCCACCGGAGGGCTCACGTTACTAATCATGACGAAATTGCCCAGGCAAGAGTTCCCCCGCACGCAAAATCGCACGCAACCGGGAGCGTCCGCGGCTCAAACGAGACTTAACAGTTCCAAGGTTGCTCTCCGTCACTGCGGCGATCTCCTCATAGGCCAGCCCCTGAATATCGCTGAGGATGACGACGATGCGCTGCTCAACGGGCAATTGCGCTAGGCCAGCTTCAATGGCGGCGGCCAATTCGTGGCGCAGCGCCACATCATCGGGCGACTCGCCCTCATCGGGACGATCAAAGGCGGGGCTATCCTCGTCGGGGCCGCTGGCGGCACTGAAAGGAATGCTTGGCCGCCGTTTGCGCGCCCGCAGAGCATCGTAGCACGCATTCGTCGCAATCCGAAAGAGCCAAGCACGAAAAAGACCGCCACGAAAGCGGTGCATGTTGCGGTACGCGGAAATGAAGCTATCCTGCGTCACATCGGCAGCCGCTTCGCCATCACCGAGCATACGGTAGCACAGGTTGTAGACGCGCCCCTCATAGAGCCGCACCAAGTGGTTGAAGGCATCAACATCGCCCTGTTGACTGGCGCTAACCAGACGTAGCTCTTCATCGGCCATAACACGACGTTGCTCCCGCAGTGCGCTTATGGGAAGCTATTATACAATGGAACCTCTTCGGCAACTATGATGAACCCAAGAATCTAGACACCCAGACGGCCAAGGTTCCGTACCATAACGGCATCAGTGAGGATCGAACGCGCCATCGTCAGTTCGCGCAGTTCGGCGTAACAACGCGCCTGGGCTAGGGCCGCGATCAGGAAGTGCTCTTCGATGGCTAGGGCTGCAGGAATAGTGCTGGCCGTGCGTAGTTGCTCAAGGTAGAGGTGCCGCAACTTACTCAGCGTCGCTGCCGAGTGGGTGAGCAGTTCGATGCGCACGCGCTCATCGTGACCGTCACACCCGTGAGCAATGAAGGCATCGTGATCCTCCTCTTTCGCCTACACCTTCACCCACACCAACCGCTCAAAGCCAAGCGCCACGATCACGTAGGTGTGCAGGCGCAACGTATGGTTGTAGGCGCTCTGGAGCGTGGCGCGATACTCCTCGGCTTTGCGCGTCGCTTCAGCAAGACGGCTCTGCACTAGCGGCATGGCCGCCAAATCCGCCCGTGGCGTCGTCTTGACCGCCTCGCCACTCAGCCCCAGGTCGCTCAGCGGCAGGTACTTAAACTCCAAGAGGGCGTCTTGCAGCGCATAGTGGCGCATGTCGGGGCGCACCAGCAGCGTCAAATCGGCGTAACTGCGCTCCAAATATGGTTCGGAATCGCTGGCAAGGGTGCGCGAGGGAACCAGGTTCCCTCGCGCCCTCCTGCCGCCCGGCGGGGCGTGGGGCGCAGCCCTACAAATAGTAGTCACATCCGCATCAACAATGTAAAAACGATCATTAAAAAGCAGCGTGAGGAACGCGATCTTCACCGTCAGCTCATTGGCCCAACGGTAGTCACGATTATCGAGGGCGCGAAAGTAGGTCGTCTCAATAAATTCACACAAGGGCTGCAACTCACCGTGGTGGAAGAGCGCCCGCGCCGCGTCACTCGCCGTGCGCTGTTCGTCGGGTGGCAGCATGTGTCTACGCAACTGCTCGGCATAGAGGCTACGGATCACCAAGTTGGGCACGCGGAAGCGCAATTCGGCCATCTCGGTAATGCCATCAAGGGTCAAGACGCCAAAGTAGTAGAGCAGCGAGACCATAAAGCTCTCGTCTTTCGCCCGATAGAGCACATCCTCGACCCCAAAGCTGCGCGCCAGCGCGTCAATCACCGGCGGATGCTCATCATCCATCGCAGAGGCAAGCACCGGATCGCTATTGGGCAGCGCAGCGATGTAGGCAATCTTGCCGCGATCCATCGCCAAGTTACTGTCGAGCAACTCGCGTGGCGCGGCCCGCTCCTCTTGGAACGCCTTGAGGAAATAGAGCGTCAGCGTCGGGTTGTAGATCGGCTCGGAGACCTCCATGTTAAAACAGTAGCCATTGTAGTAGGTACGCATCAGTTCCAGCGGCTCAGCGCGCGCCTCGGCAGGCAGATCACACTCATCGGCAACCTGCGTCCACAACGCGCTCACTTCAGCCTGGGTAAAACCGCACAACTGGCTAAACCTAGGCCGCAACGTGATATTCTCGGAGATATTGTAGCCACTACTGAGATCACTAAGCACAATCGGCGCAACACCCGTAGTGAAGACGCGGTCGAGGCCCAGACCACTACTCCCGCTCTTGACGGCCTTGAAGAGCGTTTTGAGCAACCCTTCGCCATAGAGCAGCGCCTTGTAACGCTCACTCCCTTCGCGCACCCCGCTCATCAGCACCTCATTGGCAAAATTGTCATACTCATCAATCAGCAGATAGAGGCGGTGCGGCGAGACATTCACAGTAGCCAAGAGCGACTCAAACGACGCGATCGCATTTTCGGGCAGAATGGTAACCGGATAGCTCAACCACTGCTGGTAGGTCTGGACAAAGGCTTGGATGCGGGCATTAATATGCGCGTGCAGCGCCTGACCAATCTCAGCAACTTCGCCCTGTGCGCTAACCAGCGAGAAGTCCCAGCGCAGCACAAAATAACTATTACGCCGAGGGGTCGGATTCTGGCCCACCGCGAGGTCGCCAAAGAGCCGATCAAACTCAGCCGCCTTGGCCAGATCGTAATAATTCTCCAGCGTCGAGAGCCAGAGGCTCTTCCCGAAGCGGCGCGGACGCAGGAAGACAAGGTGCAGTCCCATGTCTTCCACGGTGGGAATGTATTGCGTGCGATCAATATAGTCGTAGCCTTCGCTACGAATTTTGTAGAAATCGCTGATACCGTAGGGGAGGTTGAGCATGGGTATATTCCGATCTTTTTTCGTTTTCCGCATCAAAATTCCACATCCTCATACACCATGCCCAGCGCCACGCGGCAGGGCAGCGCCACAAAGACCAACTCGGCAGTAATGTCGCTCAGCGTCGTTAGCAGCCACTTGTCGTCCGCTTGGCGCGTAAAATGCTCCACATAGGGGCGATCTTGGGCCAGCAAAAGATACTCCTGCAGACTCGCCAGTGTGCGGTAGTGCTGGAACTTCATCCCGCGATCATAGCGCTCCGTCGCAGGCGAAAGCACCTCAACCAAGACGACCGGGTTGGTCAAGGTATCGCGGCGCTCATCAAGCATGCCGAGCGCCCCACAGACCACGCTCAGATCAGGGTAGGTATAGCTCCCCATCGTCGCAACGTGTACACGCATAGCGCTATTGAAGACACGGCAGCCGCTACCACGCAATTGCTGATGCAGCGCCGCAAAGAGATTGCCCGCAATGAGATTGTGGGCGACCGTACCGCCCGTCATCGCCACAATCTCACCCGCCAAGAAGTCGTGCTTCGCCATACTTGCCCGCTCGAAGGCGAGATACACCTCTTCGCTGTAGAGGGTACTGGTTGCTGGTTGTGCGCTCATAGCGATAGCTCCCGCTATGCGATCGCTTAGGTGACTAAGGCTGGCTCATAGTGCAAAACTATCATTTGCGTACCATGCAATGCAAGCATCGCATAGGTTCGCCCGTTATCATCACTAAACTCGACCTCAAAGAAATCTGCCGATAACACCTCAACGATCGTACCAACCTGTCCACGACGAAGGCCGTGGCTAGGAACATCTTCGAGTAGAGCTATAACATCAAGAAGTTTAGGCATACCAGTCATGGGATACTCCTCGTCTAACGCACATAACAACTTGCAAGACGGGGAAAATGCTCGTCAGTGCGGATAATCCAAGCGCTACGTACAAAAACTGCTCCATTGGGGCCTTGCATGGCAAAATCAATAACGTAGCGTTGCCCGAAGCTATCATGATCGGCTGGTATCGCATCGCCATACATTGCGGCTTGCAATAGCGCTTGGCGCAACACTTCAGCATGGGCAGCAGTTAAGCCAAGGGCAGCAGCAAAGACACGCGCCTTATGGCGTCCTCGGGGGTGCTCCTCATTCAAACAATAGTTTTGTAATTTAACCATATCGACAACCGCCAGATCGCCATTGGGGAGCCGCATAGCGTTGTTGAGTTCCTTGCACTACAAGTCTTGCACCTACACTGCATTGTAGCATTGACACCGTCATCAATTGCAAGGGGTGTGACCAAAACTTGTAGGGCTGCGCCCCACGCCCCGCCGGACGGTGGGAGGATGCGAGGGAACCAGGTTCCCTCGCGCACCCTTCCTACACCTTTTGGTCACACCCAATTGCAAGAGGGGCTTGGGAAGGGCTTTGCCCTTCCCAAACCCCTCTTCAAACCCATCCCCAAACCCCTCCCCCTTACTCAAAAAGCTCCCGATTCGCTTTTACCCAGTCCACGAGGCGCGCCATGCCCTCCGCGACACTCACCCGGGGCTGCCAGCCCAAATCGCGAGCGGCCTTGTCAATCGCGCTAATGTAGATCGGCTGATCGCCAGGACGCCACGGGCCATAGCTCACCACAAGCTCGCGGCCCACCAGCCGCTCCAGCAGCGGACCAAACTCAGCCCAGATCGAGAGCGCATTGCTGGGGCCACCGCCCACGTTGTAGATCTGGCCACTCACCTGATCGATACGCTCCAGCGCCGCCAGATAGGCCGCAATCAGATCATCCACATAGAGCATATCACGCACCTGCTTGCCATTGCCATAGATCGTCAGCGGACGCCCCATAACCGCAGCGATGACAAAATGCGCCGCCCAGCCCTGATCCTCAACACCGAATTGACGCGGGCCATAGATACACGACTGGCGAAAAACAACCGTCTTCAAGCCATAGATACGCGCATAATCACGCACATACTGGTCGCCACAGCCCTTTGAGACTCCGTAGGGAGAATGCAGATCAAGAAGCTGCTCTTCATCCACCCCCTGCGGCAGATCACGATACATATAGCGCGTCGCATGCTCCACCACCGGCACATGCTCCATGCCGCCATAGACCTTATTGGTCGAAGCGTAGAAGACCACCGGCGGCGTAGGGGCAAGACGGGCCGCCTCGAGCACATTAAAGGTACCCAAGGCGTTAATCATAAAATCCTCACGCGGATTAAGCACCGACGTCGTAACCGCCACCTGGCCACCGAGGTGATAGACCACCTCATGGCCAACGACGGCAGCCTGTAGCGCCGCAAAATCGCGCAGATCAGCCAGAACGAAACGCAGGCGCTCACCGTGCTGCGCTTGCAGCCACGCCAGGTTGAGTGGCGTGCGCGGACGGCTCAGATTATCGAAAATCGTCACCCGCTCGCCACGGGCGAGCAGGGCGTGGGCAAGGTTGGTGCCAATAAAACCGGCACCGCCAGTGATGAAGTGGGGCATGGGGGAGATAGGGGATAGGGGATAGGGGATAGGGGATAGGGGATAGGGGATAGGGGATAGG
>RSAS01000836.1:0-3115 GCA_003934145.1 Candidatus Viridilinea halotolerans
CTGCGCATCCTGGCCATCTCGCCGCTGGCGGGCATCGGCCCAGAGTTGCGCCAAGTGGAGCGTGCGGCCCGCGCGGCGGCATTGGCCCCGTTGGTGCGCGACGGGCTGGCGTGCGTACACGAGATCGAGCCCGCCGACCGTGAGGCACTCGCCGAGGCAGTTGAAATCCACGGCCCGCCCGACATTATCCACTTCTACGGCCACGGGCGTTTGCGCGGGAACGAGGGCGAATTGCTGCTCGACGCGCCCCGTGGTGGCGACTGGTTTGCGGCGGCGGCCATGGCCAGTTTGGTGGGCGGGGTCGGATTGGTGGCGCTCTTCGCATGCCAAGGGGCGAGCATCAACGTCGGCGCAGGCGAAGCGCTGCTCGGCGGTGTTGCGCAAAGCCTGGTTGCCGCTGGTGCCCCGGCGGTCTTGGGCATGCAATTGGCGATTCGCGCCAACGCCGCGGCCCAAGCCGCCGCGAGCATCTACCGCGCCCTGGCGACGGGCGAGAGTTTGCAGACAGGCGTGGCGCGGGCGCGGCGGGCGCTCTTTGTCACCGAGCGCGACACGACCTCCTGGTTTGTGCCCGCACTCTACCTGCGCGAACGCAGCGGCGGGACCTACGCACTGCGCCCTACCTTGCCCGCGCCACAGAGCCAGACAGCAGCCGTGCCAAACGGCGCTCACCAAAGCGTCATCGCCCGGGGCGGCACCATCCGCGCCCTGCGCATCCAAGGGCAAACGGGCAGCCACCAGCGCGTCTACGCCAGCAGGGGGGGAGAGATTAGCGATGTGGCAATGCGCATCAGCGCGTGATGAGTTTTTTGACGCAAAGGCGAGGAAAGACAGAATGTCTGCTCCGCAAGCCACAGATGGGCGATTGGGATGCCATAGACGGCCCTCACCCCCTGCCCCCTCTCCCACGGTGTGGGAGAGGGGGGAAGGTAGCGAGATTCTTGGCGTTGCAATGCGGTTCTTAGACTGCGGGGGCGAAGCCCCCGGCGGGGGTTTGGGGGCGTGGCCCCCGGCGGGGGTTTGGGGGAGGCGAAGCCTCCCCCAACTATCTTGTTGCGTTTGGTTTTGGCGGCGAAGCCGCCAAAACCAAACGAAACATATCAAGGAAAACCAATGGACATCACATGGATCGGCATGACCCGCCAACACTACCAACCCGGCCAAGTGGAACGCATCAGGATGGTGGTAATCCACGCGACAGCGGGGCGCTATCCGGGCGATTTGGCCTGGTTGCGCCAGGGTGGCGACGAACGCAGGCCGGTTTCGTGCCACTACTATATTGATAAGGGTGGGCAGATTCGTCAGTTGGTGAAGGATGGCGACATTGCGTGGCATGCCGGGGTGAGCCGTTGGGAGGTTGATGGCGCAATGCGTGAGAATCTCAATACGCTGTCGTTGGGCATTGAACTGGAGAATCTCAACAGCGGACGCGACCCTTACCCTGAACTGCAACTTGCGGCGGCAGTCGCGCTGACGCGCCTGCTGGTGCGGCGCTACCAGGTGCCACCGCGCCAATTGGTGCGTCATCTGGAGATTAGCCCCGGGCGTAAAACCGATCCCGCCGGCTTTCCGTGGGCCAGTTTTGTCGCACGGGTCTATGCGGAGGCGCCGCAGCCCGCCGTGGCTGCCGAAGAGCAGGTGCGCCAGCACATGCTCGACCTGGCCTATCGTGCTGCGGGCAGCGGTTTGAGTGCGGCGTGGCCGTTGCACGCGGCGGCGCAACGCATGGGCATGGGCATGCCGGTGGCGCTGATCAGCAACGCCCAGTTGCACACGCCCGCCAACAGCGCCCCCGACGATCTGGATCGCACGGTGCGTCTGCCCGATCAGCCGCCGCTCTTTGTCGAGGTCTATGCGCGCGACCTGCTCTATGCCAGCGTGAACACGCCGAGTGGGCAGCCACCCATGCCGGGGACAGTGCGCCAGTTGGCCAAAACGCCCGACGGCCCGCTCTACCGTGCGCTGCTCGATCTCATGTTTCGCGCCGCCGATCCGGTCAACGGCTTCCGCGAAGATTGGGCCTTTCACCAACACGTTCTCGATTACAGCGACGAACTGGGCGTACCGCTTGGCCCCAACCATCGCCTGACGCTGATGCCACGGCGCGCCTTTGCCTGCCAGCACTACGCCCTCGACAGCCTCTGTTCGCCAGTGGGCGCCTGGAAAACCATCTATCGCCTGAGTGAGCTTGAAGGCAACGTGCCGGGCCTCAGTGCGAACGAAGTGACTGAGTTGCGCCGGGCGCTTTTAGACGACCTCTACCGCACACGCACGGGGCGGCGCTACGATCCGGTGGCGCTGCTGAGTAGCCACGCGGCGCAACACGAACTGGGCGCACCGCTGGGGCCACCGGAAGTGGTGATGATCGCGGAAGAGCCATATCTACTCATGCCCTTCGCCTGCGACGTACTGGCTTGCCGTTTACCCGCGCTCAACTGGCCCCTAGAGCGTCCGTTGCCGACGGCGACGGAGATTATGAGCTTGGTGGCGAGCGCGCCGGTGCGCAGCGGGCTGAACATGCTCTTGGGCGGCGGGGGGCTCTTGCGTCGCCTGATCACGCCGCGGCGCAACCAGCGCAGCCGGGTCGAAACGCTGCCCAACGTCCTACTTGGCCCGCCGACGCTGCAACCGAGCGTATTGGATCTGGGGCCGACCAGCCGCCCGCTGGATCGCGCCGCGCACATCCCGGAGCGGGTGGTAATCACAATCAGCGCCGGGCCGGCTAGCCTAGATTTGCGCAGCGCCGCCGAACTGAAACGCTGGCACTACTACCTCGACGCTGGCGGAGTGATCTACCGGCTGCGCGACGAGCTCATGCCCGTGGAGGGCATGCACGGCAGCCCCGTGCTTGTCGTGGCGGTCGAAGGCGACCCCGCCCGTGGCGGGGTGGCGCAGCGCAGCGCCCTGAGTTGGTTGGTGCGTTCGTTGGCCGCAATGCTGAAGATCCCCCCGGAGGGGGTGCTGGTGGGTGCTGGCGCACGGGCGTGATCTTGCGGGGAGAACCATGTTCTCCCATGCCCTCTTCAGGGAGGGTGTGGGTACGTGCTGGCGCACGGGCGCGATCTTGCGGGGAGAACCATGTTCTCCCATGCCCTCTTCAGGGAGGGTGTGGGTA
>RSAS01000836.1:3215-10218 GCA_003934145.1 Candidatus Viridilinea halotolerans
ATGTTCTCCCATGCCCTCTTCAGGGAGGGTGTGGGTACGTGCTGGCGCACGGGCGTGATCTTGCGGGGAGAACCATGTTCTCCCATGCCCTCTTCAGGGAGGGTGTGGGTACGTGCTGGCGCACGGGCGCGATCTTGCGGGGAGAACCATGTTCTGCCATGCCCTCTTCAGGGAGGGTGTGGGAAAACCAGGTTTTCCCACACCCTCCACAAAAGAGGAGCAAACATGACCCTTATCCGTCTCTGCCGCGCAGATCCGTTGGTGCGCCTCGTCCATGAGCTCTACGGAGCGAATATGGTGCGCGTGCCCGACGCGCGGGTGCGCCCGCTGGGGGTGGTGATCCACCGTCAGGGGCGCAGTTTCTTTCGTGGCTCGTTGTTGCCGCTACTCACTGAGCGCCAGCCGTTGGGCTTGCAAGCGGAAGATTCGCTGCTCACCGACATTTCGGGGCGGCGTTCGCGGCGGGTGGCGCTCGATCTGGGGTTGCACATCTTGCGCGGCTTCCTGAGCGGCTTTGGTCTGCCCCATGCCGGGCTGGAGGTGGGCTTGCACGGGGCAGCCTACCTCGCCTTTGCCTTCCCCGCTGCGCAACGCACGGCACTCGACATCAACGCGTTAGGTTGGGCACTGGCCGAGCGGCGTATTGAACGCACCAACCCTGCAGCCGCGCTGCTCTTTAACGATCCGCCCTACGAGCTATTGCTGATCGACTCGATCATCACCAGCCGCCAAATTGCGATTGTCGTGGGCAACGCCCGCAAGCAACGGCTCAACCTCGATCTCGCCGCGCTACGCGAAGCCCTGGCGGAACTGGGGGGCAGCGTCGAGAGTGGAACGGAGGGCGAAGTAGAACTGATCCTGCGCAGCAAAGCCGAACTCACCTTCGCCTTCTCGTGCGTACACGTCTGTTTTGACGCCGACGGCCAGATCACCAGCCTCCCGCCCGACCCACACACCCGCACCCTAAGCGAACACTGGCACACGGCCATGCCACTTGCGCCGCAGCCGGGGCTGCTGGTGTGGGATACGTGAGGGTGGGAGGGGTTCAGGGAGGGCTTCGCCCTCCCTAAACCCCTCCTGGAGGTTCCAAAAGCATTGAAATTTGGCCGCGTTGGTCACTTGCGTCGGGTGGATGTTCATGAAGTCTTCCAACCCCCAGAATTGCTTGGCGTCACGAAAGTTGAACTCCAAGGCGAGGGTATTGCAAAATAACGCGTATTAAACCCATCCGGACGAAAAGTAATCGAATTACTTTTGAAGACGATGCGCACATCGGGATCGTCCGCGACGCTAGTAAGCACGATCCAGCCTGCGGTGCTGCCGCCGGGGAAGAGCAGGGCGCGTAATTGTGGCTCGGGGCTGATGAAACTGACATGCTCGCTTTCGCTTTCGCGGTCACCCACACTGACGGTGAAGTAGCTCTGATAGATCAACTGCGCTTTTTCTTCGCTGCCAATATAGCGCATAGAGACGTAGGCCAGCACATATTCGTAGCCCGCAGGGGCGGGTTCGGCGCTGCGGCTATGGGCGCTGATGCGCTCCCATGCGGCGGCACCCCGCAGCACCTCGTCAATGCGAATCACCCAATCGTCGGTGATCACCGTTTGCCCCGTAGTCGCCGGCGAGCGCCAAGCTTGCCCCTGCTCGTCGGGATCGAGCCCGCTGCGATCCTCCAGCGGGCTGAGGCTGGCGTTGGGCGTGAGGGCCACAAAACGCGGCGCAGCGAGGATGGAATTTTCACCCAACACGAGCAGCAACTGCTCCTCCTCTTGCCCAAGCATATAGGCGGCCCAGCCTTCGACCACCCCCCCGCTGGCAACATCGCCGCTGCGTGGCAAACGCGGTTCCGGCGGGACATTGGCGGTTTGTTCGTAGGCGGTGCTGCGTGGGCCGAGGATGCGCAAGGCGTTACCGGGCACAGCTTGGCTCTCGCGGGCAGTTGAGGTAAGGCGGTAGTTGACCAGCAGATACTCCATGCCCTCACGCGGCGGGCCGTTGTTGGCATTAGCGCGACGCAGGCGCTCGTAGGCCTCATCGCCCCGAACCTGTTCCAACACCTCCACCCTCCAGTCGTGAAATTCGAGCGGCGTACCCACCGGCAGCGGGTTGGCACGGCTATAGCCCTGCGCCGCATCGGGAGGCCCATCCACGGGCGGGGTAACGACGCTGGTTGCGCTGGGCGTAAAGAGGGTAGCCAAAAGCATGAAGCCGGCACCGACGCAGAGCGAGACGAGGAGTATGCCGAAGAGGGCGATGGGCATAAAGGCTTGGCGTGTGCTAAGCGGCTCATGTGGCGGCGTCACGCCCCTTACCTGCGCCTGTGTCGTATTGGTCGCGGGCTGAAGGGGCGGGCGCAACCCCTCATCCAACGCAGCAGCGGGCTGAAGGGGCGGGCGCAACCCCTCATCCAACGCAGCAGCGGGCTCAAGGGGCGGGCGCAACCCCTCCCCCAACGCAGCAGCGGGCTCAAGGGGAGGGGTTGGGGGAGGGCGAAGCCCTCCCCCAAAAGCATCCCCCAACCCTGAAGCTCCAGAAGCATGTGAAGAACTATGGAACGCGGCACGCAGCACGTCGCGCATTGCAACCGCCGAACTGGGGCGCTGATCGGGGTTGATGCTCAAACCAAGCTTGAGCGCATTAGCCAGCGCCGACGACAAGGTGGAATTGAGTTCATCCGCCGGGAGCAACGGGTCGGCTTCGCCCTTCACAACCGCGCTGACGCGTGTGAGCGCATCAACCGGCGGCGTGCCGACAAGCAGATTGTAGAGCGTCGCCGCAACAGCATAGAGGTCGCTGCGCGCATCGGTGCCACTCCCCTGGATCTGCTCAATCGGCGCAAACTGGGGCGTATAGCCAAAGAGACTGGCGCTTGTGGCCGTTGCCAAATTGCCCGTGTGGCCTTTAGCGAGGCCAAAATCGAGCAGAATCACCCCGCCGTGGGCGGCGGGTTTGAGATTTTGGGGCTTAATGTCGCGGTGAATAATTGGCGGCTGACGGCCATGAAGATACTCCAGCGCAGCAAGCAGACTCATTGCCCATGGTTCAACTTCGGCGGGCGTGAAGGGCGTCCCTCGGGCTTTGAGCAGACCGGCCAGATCGGAACCAGGAATAAACTGCATCACCAGAAACTGGCCATCCTGCTCAACAAAATGGTCACTAACCACCGGCAACGTAGGATGGCTGAGGGCCGCCAACAGACGCGCCTCGCGCTCAAACGCGGCGCGTAACGCCGGATCGTGCATGAGAGTCTGCTTAAGCGCCACCGTATGGCCGAGGCGTTCGTCCGTCGCCTGGTAGACCGCGCCCATGCCGCCTTGGGCAAGCAGTGCGCCGACGCGGTAGCGTCCTTGGAGGAGTGAATCTGGTTGGAGGTGCATCAGTTTTTCTTTTGCTGCGTGGTGGCGACTGCGTCGCCACCATGCAGCAAAAAGGCTTGTTGGGGGCGCAGCCCCCAACAAGCCACCTCAATTGAGATGGGTGTGACCAAAATGTGTAGGTAGGGGGTGCGGGGGAACCTGGTTCCCCCGCATTTCCCCCTGTCCGGCGGGTAGGTAGTGCCGACTTTAGTCGGCTTCCCGTCGCATCCGAAGACCTCTGCCGACTAAAGTCGGCACTACAAATGGTAAAGCGAAAAGCCCCTTTCTGAAACCATGTCTTAGTTGACAAGGTTCGTGGCAACGTTACCGTTTGCGCCAATAGGTAGTGCCGACTTTAGTCGGCTTCCCATTGCTGCCAAAGACCTCAGCCGACTAAAGTCGGCACTACGGGTGATAAGAACTCTTGTTTCCCTAAGCGCCACTGGCCCGCAGGCCATTTGCTACTCAGGGTGACAGAATTTTTGTTTCTCACAGGCCACTGGCCCGCGAGCCATTGAGTACTCAGACATGGTTTCAGAAACGGCCTTTCAGCTTTACAGCTGGAGTGCCGACTTCAGTCGGCATCCCATGACAATCTACGACCCCAGCCGACTAAAGTCGGCACTCCATCGGAGACTAAACTGTAAAGTAACTATGAACCTTGTCTAAGGGATGGTTCGTAGCGACTTTACCATCTGCGCCCTACCCTGGAACCGCATTGGAACACCAAGAATCTCAATATCTTCGCCCCCTCTCCCACAACGTGGGAGAGGGGGTAGGGGGGTGAGGGCCTTCCAGGGCATCCCAATCAATAGATCGGATATTCTTTTCGCCCTTAAATCCCCAACGGGGGGAGGCTGGGATGGGGGCGGAGGCGCGAAAGAGGGTAAATAGGCAGTAGCGCAAAACTCGCGCTGTTGCTCACGGAGCGTCTGTCATGCTGAGCGCAGCGAAGCATCTCTTTTCGACCGAAGAGAGACCCTTCGCTGCGCTCAGGGTGACAAAAGCCACAGCGTTACTTTTGCTTTATTGCAAAAAAAGTTCTTCGGGGGAGGCGAAGCCTCCCCCGAACCCCCACCGGAGGTGATTTTGGCATAGCCCTATCCCTCAACGCGGAGGGTGGCTTGTGACGCTTGCCAAAGGCGATACTACGCAGTATCATGCCCTGTCTTGGGTTACAAACTCACTTTGGTGGTGGAGGCGGCAAAGCCACCTCCGCAGGTTGCTATGCGCAAATTGAAAGGACGAGGTCTCTGTGAACAAGAAGATCCGCGTTGCCATTATCGGGGTGGGAAATTGTGCCTCCTCGCTGGTGCAAGGCGTCCATTACTATCGTGACGCGAAAGAGGGTAGTGAGATTCCGGGCTTGATGCACGTTAACCTGGGTGGGTATCACATTAACGATATTGAGTTTACAGCGGCTTTTGATGTTGTTGATACCAAAGTCGGCAAGGATCTCGCGGAGGCGATCGCTGCTGAACCGAATAATACCTATAAGTTCACGGCGGTACCCCCCTTGGGGGTACGTGTAGCGCGTGGCATGACCCACGATGGCTTGGGTAAGTACTTGAGTACGGTGGTGAAGAAGGCACCCGGGCCGACCGACGATATTGTGGGTATTCTGCGCGATACGAAGACCGATGTGGTGGTTTCGTATTTGCCGGTGGGCAGCGAGATGGCGACCAAGTGGTATGTGGAGCAGGTACTGGAGGCGGGATGCGGTTTTATCAACTGTGTGCCGGTTTTTATTGCCAGCCAAGCCTATTGGCGGCGACGCTTTGAAGAGAAGCGCCTGCCGATCATTGGCGATGACATTAAGAGCCAAGTGGGGGCCACGATTACGCATCGTGTCCTGACGACACTCTTCAAGGAACGCGGAGTGCGCCTGGATCGCACCTACCAACTCAATTTTGGCGGCAATACCGATTTCCTCAACATGCTCGAACGCGAGCGCTTGGAGAGCAAGAAGATCAGTAAAACCAACGCTGTCACGAGCCAGCTTGACTACCAGTTGCCCGCCGAGGCGGTGCATGTTGGCCCCAGCGATTATGTGCCCTGGCTGGGTGATCGCAAGTGGGCCTATATTCGCATGGAGGGGACAAGTTTTGGCGATGTGCCGTTGAATATCGAATTGAAGCTCGAAGTCTGGGATTCGCCCAACTCGGCGGGGGTGGTGATTGACGCCATTCGCTGCATCAAACTGGCGCTGGATCGTGGCATCGGCGGGGCGCTTGATGCGCCGAGCAGCTACTTTATGAAGACGCCGCCGCAGCAGTACACCGACTACGAGTCGCGCGAGTTGATGGAGCGCTTTATTGTGGGCGAGGGCTAGCCCTCGCTGAGGGGGTGTGGGGGAGAACCAGGCTCTCCCCCACACCCCCTCAGCCTTGGTATAATAGCCACCATGAAACTGATCGTACAGATCCCAGCCCTTAACGAGAGCGATACCATTGGCGCGGTAATCGCGGCAATTCCGCGCACGATTGCTGGCATTGAACGGGTTGAGGTGTTGGTGATTGATGATGGCTGTACCGACGCTACGGCGCAGGTGGCGCAGCGGGCGGGTGCCGATTATATTGTGCGCCACACCGCCAATAAGGGGCTGGCCAATGCCTACCAGACGGGCATTGATGCGGCGTTACGCATGGGGGCGGACATTATTGTCAACACCGATGCCGACCATCAGTACCCCGGCGAGGAGATTCCCAAACTGGTGGCCCCCATCGTCGCGGGGCGCGCCGACATTGTGGTGGGTGACCGTCAGGTGCAGCAGTTGGAGCACTTTTCGGTACTGAAGAAGGGCTTGCAGCACCTGGGCAGTTCGGTGGTGCGCTGGGCCTCCGAGACGGACGTGCCCGATACGGTGAGTGGTTTCCGGGCGCTTTCGCGCGATGCGGCGTTGCGCACCTTTGTGACCACCGACTTTTCCTATACGGTTGAGGCGCTGATTCAGGCGGGCAAGCGGCGTTTGACGGTGGTGGCGGTACCGATTAGCACCAACTATGTCGAACGACCCTCGCGGTTGCATCGCGGCAACTGGAATTTTATCAAGCGCCAGGCGGCGATCATTGCGCGTACCTACGCCACCTACGAGCCGCTCAAGGTCTTCAGTTACATCGCCCTGGCTTTTTTGCTGCCGGGGTTACTGCTGCTCGGGCGGGCGGCCTACGTCTTCATTGGGCGGCGTTTTGCCGACCTAAGCGCCGACAACATCCAGGCGCTGGTAGCTGGCGGCATTCTGGTCTTAATGGCGCTGATTATCTTCCTGATCGGCCTCGTTGCCGATCTCGTGGGGGGCGTGCGCCGTATCCAGCAAGAGACGCTCTACCGAGTACGGACGATCCAGGTGGACGACGAAGCCTGGCGGCGTACCGCGAGCGCCCGCCTTGATGCGCTAGAGCAAGCGAGCAGCAAGACCGAGCGTGTGTGAGCAGGGCGGGAAGGGTGCGCACGGGAACCTGCTACCGCCGGACGGCGGGGTGTGGGGCATGGCCCCATGCGCATGAACGTAAGCCAACGAGCGTGGTTCGTAGTAGGGGCTTTAGCCCATACGCATTAACGTAAGCCTCTGGTGGGCCTTCCGGCGGGGGTTCGGGGGCATGATAAGACCTCACAGGTCTGCTCTTCTGCACTGGAACGCCATCAGC